>NZ_JBSVXD010000090.1:0-24412 GCF_054070755.1 Pseudomonas sp. SDO5591_S426
TACTTTGCAACCGCGTCCCTACTGTAGGAGCTGCCGAAGGCTGCGATCTTTTGATTTTTAGCCGCGAGCTTTTTCGATCAGCTCGATGTAATCCGGCGCATTACGCTGATCCTTGATCAGGGCAACGAAGTCATTGCCGTGCTCGTCCTTGCCATCCACGTCGTAACCGGCCTCGACGAAGAACGTCAGGAAACGCTCGAAATCGTCGATGCGCAGACCACGATAGGCCTTGATCAGTTTGTGCAGGGACGGAGAAGTCGCGTCGACCGGTTCGAAATCGAGGAACAACTTGATCTGCTCATCGCCGATCTCGTCACCAATCACTTGTTTCTTATCTTTACGCATTGCCGACTCCAGCTCGCAGACATTTCACGGGCGGGCAGTTTACCCCTGCGCGGGCGCCGGGCTCAACGCGGACGAACAGCGCCGGTGTGCAGATCGGCCCAAATGTGGCCGTTGGCATAGCTGAGAAACTGGCAATACACCGTGTCATTGCGCAGCAAATCGATCACCACCCGGTACTGCGCCAACGGGTAATAGAGGGTGAGGGTTTTGGATTTGTCGTCGTAGACCGGCTTTTTCAGGCTTTTGCTTTCGCCATCGAAATTGACCAGCACCTGATTGATCGTCGCGCCCTTGTTCAAGGACTTACCCTTGAGGCGGACCAACAGCGGCGAAGTGACCGGAATTGGCTGCTGGTTGGACTGGCGCTGACTGCCAACCACCACTGAATATTCGGTGACTTGCAGCAGCTGTTGCTGCTCAGGTTCAGCATCACGCAGGGTCAGGTCATCCGGCGGCAGGAACTGCCCGTGCATCGGCGCCGGGGCGGCAGCCAGGGGCAGGCTGAGGGTCAGCAACAAGGCGGCACAGCTGCGGATCAAAAGACTCATGACAGGCTCCGGAATCGGGGCCGAGCACTCTAGCATGGGTTTAAAAGCAAAAGATCGCAGCCTTCGGCAGCTCCTACATGGGATTGTCGTACACCCTGTAGCTGCCGAAGGCTGCGATCTTTTGAGGACGCAACGAGCTTACATGCCTTTAACGGCAAAAATCCCGTTGGCGTTGCGCCAGTAGCCCTTGTAGTCCATGCCGTAACCGAAGATGTAACGGTCGATGCATGGCAGACCGACGAAGTCGGCCTTCAGGTCCGGACGGGCCTTGCGGTCGTGGTCCTTGTCGATCAGCACGGCGGTGTGCACTTTGCGGGCACCGGCGTGTTTGCAGAAGTCGATGATCGCGCCCAGGGTATGACCTTCGTCGAGGATGTCGTCGATGATCAGTACGTCACGGTCGATGAACGACACTTCCGGCTTGGCTTTCCAGAACAGCTCGCCGCCGCTGGTTTCGTTGCGATAACGGGTGGCGTGCAGGTAGGACGCTTCCAGCGGGAACTGCAAATGGGTGAGCAGTTTGCCGGCGAAAATCAGCCCGCCGTTCATCACGCAGAACACCACCGGGTTGCTGTCCGCCAGTTCATCATTGATGTGTGCACCGACGCGGGCGATGGCCGCCTCGACTTCAGCTTCGGTGTACAGGCAGTCAGCCTCTCGCATGATTTGACGGATATGCTCGAGATCAGCGGACATGGCGCTCTCCAAGGGGGGACGGATTCGGAAAAGCGGGCAAAGGTACGCATCCCGAACGGCCAGATCAAGCCTTTGTGGACTAACGTACTCTAATGTCTATAGGACAACACCCTCGGATAGATTAATCTAGGCCGGTTTTTTTGCCCGCCGCCGGAGCCTTTCCCATGCCCATCCTCGAGATCCGCCACCCGCTGATCCGTCATAAACTTGGCCTGATGCGCCGCGCAGACATCAGCACCAAGAATTTCCGTGAGCTCGCTCAGGAAGTCGGTGCCCTGCTGACCTATGAAGCCACCAAAGACCTGCCGTTGGAATCCTACGATATCGAAGGCTGGTGCGGCACTGTGTCGGTCGAGAAAATCGCCGGCAAGAAGATTACCGTGGTACCGATCCTGCGTGCAGGTATCGGCATGCTTGAAGGCGTGCTCAGCCTGATCCCGGGCGCCAAGGTCAGCGCCGTGGGCGTTGCCCGCAACGAAGAAACCCTTCAGGCCCACACTTACCTGGAAAAACTGGTCCCGGAAATCAACGAACGCCTGGCGATGATCATCGACCCGATGCTCGCCACCGGCAGTTCCATGGTTGCCACCATCGACCTGCTGAAAAAAGCCGGCTGCCGCGACATACGCGCCATGGTGCTGGTCGCCGCCCCGGAAGGCATCGCCGCCGTAGAGAAAGCTCACCCGGACGTGACCATCTACACCGCTTCCATCGATGAAAAACTCAACGAACACGGTTACATCATCCCGGGCCTGGGCGATGCTGGCGACAAGATCTTCGGCACCAAGCAGAAGGACGCGTGAGCATGCAGCAAGAGTTCAACGATCCGCTCTGGCGCACGGTGCTGTCCGGCGCCCAGATGCTGTTCGTGGCCTTCGGCGCCCTGGTGTTGATGCCGCTGATTACCGGCCTTGATCCGAACGTGGCGCTGTTTACCGCAGGTCTGGGGACGATCCTGTTCCAGATCGTCACCGGGCGTCAGGTGCCGGTGTTCCTGGCATCGAGTTTTGCCTTCATCACGCCGATCATTCTCGCCAAGGGCCAGTTCGGCCTCGCCGCGACCATGGGCGGTGTGATGGCGGCCGGTTTCGTCTACACCTTCCTCGGCTTGGCCGTGAAGATCAAAGGCACTGGCTTCATCGATCGCCTGCTGCCACCGGTGGTGATCGGCCCGGTGATCATCTCCATCGGCCTGGCCATGGCGCCGATTGCCGCCAACATGGCGATGGGCAAGGCCGGTGACGGTAGCGAGTTGATTCATTATCAGACCGCGATGCTGATCTCGATGCCCGCGCTGCTGACGACCCTGATCGTCGCGGTGTTCGGCAAAGGTATTTTCCGCCTGGTGCCGATCATCTCCGGCGTGCTGGTGGGTTTTGGCATGGCGTTCTATTTCGGCGTGGTCGACACGGCGAAGATTGCTGCTGCACCGTGGTTCGCCATCCCGCACTTCACTGCGCCGGAATTCAACTGGCAGGCGATCCTGTTCATCGTTCCGGTAGCCCTGGCTCCGGCCATTGAGCACATCGGCGGCGTGATTGCCGTGGGTAGCGTGACCGGCCGCGATTACCTGAAGAAGCCCGGCCTGCACCGCACCCTGCTCGGTGACGGCATTGCCACCACCGCCGCCGGTCTGTTCGGCGGACCGCCCAACACCACCTACGCCGAAGTGACTGGCGCGGTAATGCTGACCAAGAACTACAACCCGAAAATCATGACCTGGGCGGCGATCTTCGCCATCAGCCTGGCGTTCGTCGGCAAGTTCGGCGCGCTGCTGCAAAGCATTCCAGTCCCGGTGATGGGCGGGATTCTCTGCCTGTTGTTCGGTTCGATTGCAGCCGTCGGCATGAACACGCTGATCCGCCACAAGATCGATCTGGGCGAGGCGCGCAATCTGGTGATTGTGTCGGTGACTCTGGTGTTCGGGATTGGCGGTGTGCTGGTCGGCACCGGCACCGGTCCGGATGATTTCGGCCTCAAAGGCATTGCGCTGTGCGCGGTGGTGGCGATTGCGCTGAACCTGATCCTGCCGGGCAATGACAGCTGGAAGCACAAGAAGGCGGATGAGCCGCTGATCTAAGCCAGCCTCGAGAACGCTATCGCGGGCAAGCCTTGCTCCTACAGGTTTCATGTCGACCACACCATTGTGGATGGACACAACTTTGTAGGAGCGAGGCTTGCCCGCGATGCTTTTAGAGCATCAACGGCGCTCGCTCGCACAACACACTCAACGCCTGCGCCCAACGCGGATCATCGTTGAGGCACGGCACCAGCACCAACTCCTCGCCCCCCGCCTCGCGGAACTGTTCCAGCCCGCGATCACCAATCTCCTCCAGCGTCTCGATGCAATCGGCAACGAACGCCGGGCACATCACCAAGACCTTCTTCACGCCGTTTTTGGCCAGTTCATCGAGGCGTGCCTCGGTGTAGGGTTCAATCCATTTGGCGCGCCCCAGACGCGACTGGAATGACACCGACCATTTGCCATCCGGCAGGCCCATGCGCTTGGCAAATTCCTTCGCAGTGCGCAGGCACTGTCCGCGATAACAGGTTGCGACCACTTCCGGCGGCGCACCGGCGCAGCAATCGCCACCGCCCTCGAAGCTGTGACCCGGGTTGAGTTTGGTCAGGTGCCGCTCTGGCAACCCATGGAAACTCAGCAACAGATGGTCGTAATCCTGTTGCAGATACGGCTTGGCCGTGGCCACCAAGGCGTCGAGGTATTCCGGCTGATCGTAGAACGGCTGGAGTACCGACAGTTGCACATCGAGTTTTTTCTCACGCACGACGCGCCTGGCTTCTTCGATCACCGTCGTGGTGGTGCTGTCGGCGAACTGCGGATAAAGCGGCGCCAGGGTGATGCGTTTGTTCCCCGCCGCCACCAGACGCAACAGCGTCGACTCAATGGACGGCTCACCGTAGCGCATCGCCAGCTCTACAGGCCCGTGCTTCCATTGTGCGGTCATGGCCTGTTGCAGACGACGACTCAGCACAACCAGCGGCGAGCCCTCCTCCCACCAGATCGAGGCATAGGCATGGGCCGACTGCTTGGGACGGTTGACCAGGATCAACGACACCAACAGACGCCGCACCGGCCAAGGCAGGTCGATCACGTACGGGTCCATCAGAAACTGATTGAGGTAGCTGCGCACATCCGCCACCGAGGTGGAGGCAGGAGAGCCCAGGTTGACCAGAAGCAACGCGTGATCGGTCATGCAACGTCCTATTTCAAAGGCGGCTGGACAGGTCGTCCAGGGCCGCGCGCAAATCAGTGAACTGGAAAGTGAATCCTGCCTGGAGCAAGCGCGCCGGCATGGCCCGTTGGCCACCCAGCAGCAACAACGACAACTCGCCCAGACCGACCTTCAACGCAAAGGCCGGCATCGGCATGAACGCCGGGCGGTGCAAAACGCTGCCCAGGGTTTTGGCAAACTCGCGGTTGCGCACCGGCTTCGGTGCGCAGGCATTATATGGACCGACGGCTTCATTGCGATGCAGAAGAAAATCAATCAGGGCGATTTGATCGTTGATATGGATCCACGGCATCCACTGCCGACCATTGCCAATCGGCCCGCCCAGCCCCAGTTTGAACGGCAACAGCAGGCGCGACAAAAAGCCGCCCTCGGCCGACAACACCAACCCGGTGCGGATGAGGATCACGCGAATGCCCAAGGCTTCGGCACGCTGTGCGGTCTCTTCCCAGGCGATGCACAACTGGCTGGCAAAATCGTCGATCACCGGGGGCGAATCTTCGGTCAACTCACGTTCACCACCATCGCCGTACCAACCGACCGCCGACCCGGAAATCAGAACTTGCGGTTTTTGCTCACGGCTTTCGAGCCAGGCCAGCAAGGTTTCGGTCAGGGTGATGCGGCTGCTCCACAACAAGGCTTTGCGCTTGTGCGTCCACAGTCGGTCGGCAATAGGCGCGCCAGCCAGGTTGATAATGGCATCGACCGGCTCTTGTCCAACGTCCTCTAACCGGGCAATGCCTCGCACCTGAGCGCCGCAGATTTTGGCGACTTTTGCCGGCGTGCGACTCCAGACTGTGAGGCGATGGCCCTGACTCAACCAGTGTCGGCAGAGCTGACGTCCTATCAAACCAGTACCGCCGGTCAGCAATATGTGCATGACTTCTTCCTCGCGTGGCGTTTTACCCTGATGACTAGTCTATTTTTATAAGCAAGGGATCTTTGATATCGGGCAGGCTCTGTGTTTAACAATAGGCCAAGCTGTCGGAACGAGAACGCTAAAAGTTATACCAAAAAACAATATTGTACAGGTTTCAACCCCGGCGTAGTCTGTACAGAAAGGTAAACGAGGCCCTTATGACTGTACCTATCGCAATCATCGGCACCGGCATCGCCGGACTCTCAGCCGCACAAGCCCTGACTGAGTTGGGGCATGTCGTGCAACTTTTTGACAAAAGCCGCGGCAGCGGCGGACGCATGTCGAGCAAGCGCAGCGATGCGGGAGCGCTGGACATGGGCGCGCAATATTTCACCGCCCGCGACCGCCGCTTCGTCACCGAAGTGCAGCGCTGGCAAGCCAACGGCTGGGTGGCCGAATGGACGCCGCAGCTGTACACCTTCCATGGCGGCCAACTCAGCCTGTCGCCGGACGAACAGACCCGCTGGGTCGGTACGCCGCGCATGAGCGCCATCACCCGTGCCCTGCTTGGCGACCTCGAAGTGCATTTCGCCTGCCGGATCACCGAGGTCTATCGCGGTGAAGAACACTGGCATCTGCAGGATGCCGAAGGTTTCACCCACGGGCCGTTCAGTCACGTCGTGATCGCCACGCCGGCTCCGCAAGCCACCGCCCTGCTGGCCTCCGCGCCGAAGCTCGCCGGGGCCGCCGCCGGGGTGAAAATGGACCCCACCTGGGCCGTGGCGCTGGCGTTCGAAACCCCACTGGATACGCCCATGGAAGGTTGCTTCGTGCAAGACAGCCCGCTGGACTGGCTGGCACGCAACCGCAGCAAACCCGGCCGTGACAACACTCTAGACACCTGGGTGCTGCACGCCACCAGCGCCTGGAGCCGCCAGCACATCGACCTGCCAAAAGAAGCGGTGATCGAACAGTTGCACGGTGCGTTCGCCGAAATGCTGCACGACTCGATGCCCGCACCGACCTTCAGTCTCGCCCATCGCTGGCTCTATGCCCGCCCTGCCAGCAGCCATGAATGGGGAACCCTGGCCGATGCCGATCTGGGCCTGTATGCGTGTGGCGACTGGTGCTTGTCGGGACGTGTCGAAGGCGCTTGGCTCAGCGGCCAGGAAGCCGCCCGCCGCCTGCATGAGCACCTGCAGTGACCGACATCAATCCAAGAGAATCGCTGCTGTCGACCCGGACAGCAGCCCGACAAAAAACCTATACATAAAATTTGACTTGTATAGCTTCGAATCTAAGATCAAGTTATGTTGTACAGCGCTGATGCTCTGTACAGATTTTGATTCGAGGTGCCTTCCATGCCGCTGCTCACCACCAAACCGAAAATCGCCATCAGCGCCTGCCTGATGGGGGCCGAGGTGCGCTACAACGGCGGGCACAAGGCTTCGCAACTGTGCAGCCGCATCCTTACCGATTACTTCGATTTCGTGCCGGTCTGCCCGGAAGTCGCCATCGGCCTGGGCATTCCGCGCCAGCCGATACGGCTGGTGGGTGATCCGGATCAGCCCGACGCCGTCGGCACGATTGATCACCAGCTCAACGTCACCCGGCCACTGGCCGCTTACGGTCGGCAAATGGCGGCGGAACTGGACGATATCTGCGGCTACATCTTCATGCAGAAATCCCCGTCCTGTGGCCTGGAGCGAGTCAAGGTCTACCATGCCAACGGTGCACCGCTCGATGGTGGTGGCCAAGGCATCTACGCCCGCGCCTTCTGCGACTTGCATCCTGATTTGCCGGTGGAAGAAGACGGCCGGCTCAACGATCCGGTACTGCGGGAAAACTTCCTCACCCGCGTTTTCGCCTACGGCGCCTGGCAGCAATTGCTGCAACAAGGCTTGAGTCGTCGCGGCCTCACGGATTTCCATTCGCGCTACAAGTACCTGTTGATGGCCCACAACCCGGTGCAATACAAAACCCTGGGCGCACTGCTGGGCAACATGGGCGACACCGATCCGCAGGAGCTTGGCCCGCGCTATTTCAGTGAGCTGATGGCCGCCCTGAAAAAGTGCGCCACACGGCGCACCCACACCAATGTCCTGCAACACATCAGCGGTTATCTCAAACAAGCGATCAGCGCTGAAGACAAACAGGAAGTGCAGCACGTCATCGGCCAGTACCGTCACGGCATCGTGCCGCTGGTGGTGCCACTGACGCTGCTCAAGCATCACTTTCGCCAACATCCGGATCCGTACATTGCGCAGCAGGTCTACCTGCAACCGCACCCGGAAAATCTCAGCCTGCGAAACGCAATCTGATGAAAGCCGTACTCGACAGCAGCGCCGGCGAAGGGCTGGGCAGCGACTTCAAGAAAGCGCTCGATGAAGGCTGGCTGCCCATTCGCGAAGTGGCCCGCCAGACCGGCGTGAACGCCATCACCTTGCGCGCCTGGGAACGGCGTTATGGCCTGATCGTGCCGCAGCGCACACCCAAGGGCCATCGACTGTTCTCGGCCGAGCATGTGCAACGCATCCTGACGATCCTCACCTGGCTCAACCGCGGCGTCGCCGTTAGCCAGGTCAAGCAACTGCTCGACACCCCGCAAGCCTTTGGCGAACAGGTCGAAAATGACTGGCACCCGCAGCGCCAGGCGTTGCTCCAGGCGGTCATGCAATTGAACGAGCGAACGCTGGACGATAGCGTCAACCAGGTCATGGCGCTGTACCCGCCGCGAACCTTGTGTGAACAACTTCTGTTGCCACTCTTGGCCGAACTGGAACAACGCTGGCAGGGCCAATTCGGCGCACAGCTGGAGCGCGTGTTTTTTTACTCCTGGCTACGCAGCAAATTCGGTGCACGTATCTACCATAACAATCGTCAGCTGCGCACCGCGCCATTGCTGTTGATCAACCACTCGGACCTGCCACTTGAACCTCACCTGTGGCTCTGCGCCTGGCTGATCAGCAGCGCCGATTGCCCGGTGGAAGTATTTGACTGGCCACTGCCTGTCGGCGAACTGGCGCTGGCGGTCGATCACCTGCAACCCCGTGGCGTACTGCTGTATTCCAGCAAAGCCATAAACCTTTCGCAGCTGGCGAAACTTTTCAACGGCGTCAGTTGCCCAAAAATGATCGTCGGACCAACGGTGCGCATTCACCACATCGAGTTGTCCGTCAAAACTTCAGAAATTGCTGATCTGTTCCTGGCCGAAGACCCATTGTCGGCTCAGCAGATCCTGGTTCAGTGCGGGCTTGTTTAATGTGGGCATCAACATGCAATTGATCTGGCTGCGCAGTGATCTGCGCGTACACGACAACACCGCCCTCTCGGCCGCCGCAGCGGTTGGCCAGTGTGTGGCGGTCTATCTGTTGAGTCCGCAACAATGGCTGGAACACGACGACGCCCCGTGCAAAGTCGACTTCTGGCTGCGCAACCTCCACGAACTGAAGCACGCGTTGGGCGAGCTGAACATTCCCCTGTTGATCCGCGAGGCCCCGCGCTGGGATGAAGCGCCGAAAGTGCTGTTGGATCTTTGTCGCGCGCTGAACATCGAGGCCGTGCACTTCAATGAGGAATACGGCATCCACGAAAGCCGCAGGGATGCAGCAGTGGCCGAAACACTGAATGCTCAGGACATCGGCGTTCACAGTTACCTTGATCAGTTGCTGTTCAAGCCGGGCAGCGTACTGACCAGAACCGGCACGTACTTTCAGGTCTTCAGTCAGTTCCGCAAGGTCTGCTACGAACGCTTGCACCGGTCACTGCCACGTCTTGTCAGCGCTCCGATGAAGCAAGCGCCGCTGAGCATCGCCAGTGATGAAGTCCCGACCCGGATCAAAGGTTTCGCCCCACCTACCGACAGCCTTCGCGCACTCTGGCCGGCCGGGGAAGTCGAAGCCCGGCGTCGCCTCGACACCTTCGTCGACGCCCAGATCGACTACTACCAAAGCGAGCGGGACTTCCCGGCGAAACCCGGCACCAGCCAACTCTCGGCCTACCTCGCCGCCGGGGTGATCTCTCCACGCCAGTGCTTGCACGCCGCGCTGCAAAGCAATCAGGGTGAATTCGAAAGCGGCAAGGTCGGCGCCGTCACCTGGATCAATGAACTGCTGTGGCGCGAGTTCTATAAACACATTTTGGTGGGCTACCCAAAGGTGTCCCGGCACCGTGCTTTTCGCCCGGAAACCGAGGCCCTGGCCTGGCGCGACGCACCCGAGGAACTCGCTGCCTGGCAGCAAGCCCGTACCGGTTTGCCGATTATCGACGCGGCCATGCGCCAACTGCTCGAAACCGGCTGGATGCACAATCGCTTGCGCATGGTGGTGGCGATGTTCCTGACCAAAAACCTGTTGATCGACTGGCGTGAGGGCGAACGCTTTTTCATGCGTCACCTGATCGATGGCGACCTCGCGGCAAACAACGGCGGCTGGCAATGGAGTTCATCCACCGGCACTGACTCGGCGCCCTACTTCCGGATCTTCAATCCCCTGAGTCAGTCGGAAAAGTTCGATGCCGAAGGCGTGTTCATCAAACATTGGTTGCCGGAACTGGCCGGGCTGAACAAAAAACAAGTGCACAACCCGGCACATCTCGGCGACTTGTTCAGCGCACCGGACTATCCGCCACCTATCGTTGACCTGAACACCTCACGCGCCAGAGCCCTTGCAGCGTTCAAGGACCTGCCGTCACGACAGAGTGCCGGAGGCGACCATGAGTAGTTTCCTTTACCCTGCGCGTCCCGATTACCACCGGTTTTTTATTACCGCAGAAATGCTCTATGAACTTCTACAGTTATGGGGCCAGACAATTGTCGGGCTGAAAAGGAGAACGGGATGAGTCTTACGCCTCCACGAAGGTACTGGCTGACCGGAGCGAGCAACGGTATTGGCGCCGCACTGGCAGAAGAAATACTGAAAACCGGCGCCCATCTGGCCGTCAGTTCACGTTCAGCGGCACCACTGAAAGCCTTGTCCCAACGTTATCCCGGGCAAGTGCTGGTGCTGGCGGGCGACCTGACCAACAGCCAGACCGTACGTGAAATTGGCGAACAGATCGCCGAGGACTGGGGCTCGCTGGACACGGTGATTCTCAATGCCGGCACTTGTGAATACGTCGATGCCAAACAGATCGATGCCTCGATTGTCGAGCACGTGGTGCGCACCAATCTGCTTGCCAGCAGCTACTGCATCGAAGCCGCCCTGCCGTTGCTGCGAGCCGGTATCGCACCGCATCTGGTCGGCATGGCCAGCTCGGTGACTTATCTGCCATTGCCCCGCGCAGAGGCCAATGGCCGTTCGCGAGCCGGCCTGCGCTATCTGTTCGAGTCCATGCGCATCGATGTGGCTTCAGAAGGCATCGAGGTCACCGTGGTCAGTCCCGGCGCTGTCGACACGCCACTGCCGGCAAAAGATGAAATGTCGATGCCTATGAACTGGCCGGCGGATAAAGCGGCGCGGCATATCTTCGCGAAACTGGGAAGCCGTCCGCTGGAGATCACGTTTGCTGGAATGTTCGTGACGGCCCTGTGGCCGATGTCGGATTTTCCTGATCGGGTGGAACCGACGCTCGGTTCACGCAGCAGCCCGCCGATAGAGGACTAACCGCCAGGCATTGAGCGTCCGTCAGTGCTTTCACACAGCACTGGCCGACTGCCTTACACTGCGCGCCATGAAAACCATTCCCCACACGCAAATCGCTGAGCCGGCAGTCACCTGCTCGACTTGCGCAGCCTGCTGCTGCCAACTCGAAGTCATGCTGATCACCGACACGGGCGTGCCCGAGCGGTACATCGATACCGACGATTGGGGCGGGGAAGTCATGCTGCGCCTGGATGACGGTTGGTGCGCCGCGCTGGATCGCGACACGATGATGTGCACCATCTACGAAAAACGCCCGCTGATTTGCCGGGAGTTCGAGATGGGTGCGCCTGAATGCATAGATGAGCGCCAAGGGATTTCGACGGCGTATCGCTAAACTCGAAACCAGCTAGTCTCCTGTAGGAGCGAGCCTGCTCGCGATAGCGGTTTCAGATTCAACATTGATGTTGACTGACAGGCCGTTATCGCGAGCAGGCTCACTCCCACAGGGTTTTTGGCAACTTGTTGAAGTTGCGCTGCTTACAACGGCATCGTGTAATGCAACGCGTAACTTTCTATCCCATTGTTAGGGCTGCTGATCCCCGCATTGGAATAGTGAGTTGCACGAATCCCGACTTCATGTCCGCCCGCAAAGCGCAGGCCAACACCGAAACGGTCTTCGAACTGAAACGAACTTCCGAGATCGTTGTTTTCGATTTCAGTGTCGGAGAACACCGCCACACCAACCCCTAGTTCGACGTACGGCTTGACGTTCTGGCCGGCAAACTCGTAAACCAGCACGGGTGAGAACGACAGGCTGTTGTTGCCGGAGGTCTTGTCACCCTCCCAATAGGTGTATGCACCGCTCCAATAACCGGTCAATCGACCGACGTCGGTCTGCCACCAACTTTGATCCCAATCGAATTGCAAGCCCAGGCGATAAGTCATGGTCGACTCGCCGGTCTGACCGACCGCGAATTCCACGCCTGCTGCCTGTGCAGTGAAACTGTGCCCCATCAACGCAGCCGCAATCGCGGCCAAACAGAATAGTCGCTTCATTAGAAACTTCCTTTTCCGAACGATTTCGTTTGGTATTTTTGTTGCTCGACACTCACAGCTATAGAAGTCGGCGATTTATCAGAAGTTCACCCCGATTTTTCAAAACCCCAGCAAGAGTTACCTACCCTTCGAAGCTTCGCACAACCCCAGCGTTATTCCACAGTATCGGCAATATATTTGCGAAATGAACCGGATCGGCACTGCTCCAGAACTGCGCAGGGCGAGCAGGCCCATCGGCGAGCAATTCGCGCTTGGCCAAAAGGCGTTGAAGTTGACGAGCGACCGCGGCGCCGGTGTCGATCAGGCTGATGTCATCGGGGATCATCTGCTTGAGCAGTGGCTTGAGGAAAGGGTAATGGGTGCAGCCCAGGATGATGGTGTCAGCGCCTGCGCCGAGCAGCGGCCCGACATAACTTTCGAGCAACCGGCGCAGCGCGGGACTGTGCAGATCGCCGTTTTCAATCAGCTCGACCAACCCGGGGCAAGGCTGGGTGATGACTCGCACATCCGTGGCGAACCGGTCGAGCAGCGCCGCGAACTTGGCGCTCTGCAACGTGCCGGTGGTGGCCAGCACACCGACCACGCCACTGCGAGTCGCGGCGGCGGCCGGTTTGACTGCCGGCTCCATGCCGACGATGGGCCATTCGGGGTAATCGCGGCGCAAGTCGGCAACGCCTGCAACCGTTGCCGTGTTGCAGGCCAATACCAAGGCCTTGGCGCCCTGGCGATGAAAAAAATCGGCCATCACGCTGCAACGCTGTTGGATAAATTCCGGGGTTTTCTCGCCGTAGGGAATGTTCCCGCAATCGGCGACGTACAGCAGGGATTCGTTGGGCAACAAACGCTGGATCTCGGCCAGCACCGAAAGCCCACCGACGCCGGAGTCGAACACGCCGATCGGCGCTTCACGCATGCTTTGGCCCACAAACGCTGCATTTCGGATCACGCTTGACCCGCAGCTCACGGAAACGCGAGCCCAGCGCATCGATCAGCAACAGCCGCCCCACCAGCGGCTCGCCGAAACCGGCCAGCAGCTTCAGCGCTTCGAGCGCTTGCAAACTGCCGACCAATCCCACCAACGGACCGACAACACCGGCCTCGCTGCAAGTCAATTCGGCTTCGCTGCCGTGCCCGTATAAACAGTGGTAGCACGGGCTCTCCGCACGGCGCGGGTCGAACACCGACAACTGCCCTTCAAGGCGAATCGCCGCACCGCTGACCAGCGGCTTGCCCGCACCCACGCACGCAGCGTTAACCGCTTCACGGGTGGAGAAATTATCGGAACAGTCCAGAACCAGATCCACCCCGGCCACGGCAGCAGCCAGTGAGCCTTCATCCAGCGCCGCTCGATGGGCGACCAGCTGAATCTCGGGGTTGATTGCAGTCAGGCGCTTGATTGCCGAATCGACCTTGGTCATGCCGACGCTGTCGGTGTCGTGAATGATCTGGCGTTGCAGGTTGGTCAGATCGACCGTGTCAAAGTCCGCCAGATGCAACTCGCCAACGCCCGCTGCCGCCAGATAAAGCGCCACCGGCGCACCGAGGCCGCCAAGACCGACGATCAGCACACGGCTTTCTTTCAATCGCAACTGACCGTCGATATCGATGTGCTGCAACAGAATCTGCCGGCTGTAGCGCAGCAATTCCTGGTCATTCAGCATGGCAGGCGTCCCAGACTGATGCGTTGATGGCCGCCCAGATCGGTGCGGCTGTGGACTTCTTCAAAGCCGCGGGTCAGCAGCAGATCGCGCACCGCCTCGGCCTGATCGTAACCGTGTTCGAGCATCAGCCAGCCACCGGCCTCAAGATGATCTGGCGCCTGGGCGACGATCAACCGCAGATCGTCGAGCCCGTCGACGCCGGCCACCAATGCACTGGCCGGTTCGAAGCGCACATCACCTTCCACCAGATGCGGATCGGTGGCGGCAATGTACGGCGGGTTGCTGATGATCAACTCAAAACGCTGACCTTGCAGCGCACTGAACCAGTGACTGCTCAGCACCGTGGCGTTGTTCAGGTGCAGACGCTGGCGATTGCGCTCGGCCAGGGCCACGGCTTCCAGCACGCGGTCCACGGCAGTGACTTTCCACGCCGGACGTTCGCTGGCCAGGGCCAGAGCGATGGCGCCGCTGCCGGTGCCCAGATCAAGTACTTTTGCGGGCGTGGCAGGCAACAGTTCAAGCGCGGCTTCCACCAGCAACTCGGTGTCCGGGCGCGGAATCAGTGTGTGCGGCGCCACTTCCAGATCGAGCTTCCAGAACCCTTGCTGCCCCAGAATGTAGGCTACCGGCTCACCACCGCGACGACGCTGCAAATACTCGGCGAAAGTCAGCGCCGCTTCGCTTGGCACGATGCGCTCCGGCCAAGTGTGCAAAAAGCTGCGGGACTTGCCCAACGCCGCCGCCAGCAACAATTCGGCATCCAGACGCGCCGTGGGCGAATCGGGCAAATCGGCGGCGCGCAACAAACTGGCAATGATCGTCATTTACTCACCTATCGCCGCGAGTTGATCGGCCTGGTACTCGGCCAGCAACGGCTCGATCACCGCATCGACGCCACCGGCGAGGATTTCGTCGAGGGAGTACAGCGTCAGGTTGACCCGATGATCGGTGACCCGACCCTGGGCAAAGTTGTAGGTGCGGATCCGCTCGGAGCGGTCACCGGAACCCACCAGCAATTTACGCTCGCTGGCGATGGCGTTGGCTGCGGCGCTGGTTTGCTGGTCGTTAAGCTTGGCCGACAGCCAGGACATCGCCCGGGCGCGGTTCTTATGCTGCGAACGCTCTTCCTGGCACTCGACCACGATGCCGGACGGCAAGTGGGTGATGCGAATCGCCGAGTCGGTTTTGTTCACGTGCTGACCACCGGCACCGGAGGAACGGTAGGTGTCGACCCGCAAGTCCGCCGGGTTGATTTCGATCGCTTCCTGCTCGTCCGGCTCGGGCAATACCGCCACGGTGCAGGCCGAGGTGTGGATGCGCCCTTGGGATTCGGTGGCCGGAACCCGTTGCACGCGATGCGCACCGGACTCGAATTTCAGCTTGCCGTAGACGTTGTCGCCTTCAACCCGGGCGATGACTTCTTTATAACCGCCGTGCTCACCCTCGTTTTCCGAGAGGATCTCCACCCGCCAGCCACGACGCTCGGCGTAACGCGAATACATGCGGAACAGGTCGCCGGAGAAAATCGCCGCTTCGTCACCACCGGTGCCGGCGCGGATTTCGAGGAACACGTTGCGTCCGTCGTTCGGGTCCTTGGGCAGCAGCATGCGTTGCAGGCTGGCTTCCAGTTCGACCAGGCGTTCCTTGGCTTCGCGGACTTCTTCCACGGCCATTTCGCGCATGTCCGGGTCGCTGTCCTTGAGCAGTGCCTGGGCGCCTTCGAGGTCGCCTTGCACTTTGAGCAGCTGTTTATAGGTTTCGACGATCGGCTCGACTTCCGCGTATTCCTTGGAATAGGTGCGGAATTTGTTCTGATCGGAAATGACCTCGCCATCGCCAAGCAGGGCGGTCAATTCCTCGAAACGGTCCTGGAGGATGTCCAGCTTATTGAGCAGTGACGCTTTCATTGCGGTTTCTTATCCGAAAAGCTTTCCGATGAGCCCTCGTTGAGGGCAAAGAGTTCCTGGGCCATCGCCAGCGCATCGAGGCGACCTTCGGCAGAGAGCTTTTTCAATTGCACGCTTGGTGCGTGCAGCAGTTTGTTGGTCAGGCCACGCGCCAATTGCACCAGCACGTCTTCGGCGCTGCTGCCGTTGGCCAGCAGGCGCTGGGCTTTTTGCAATTCTTCGTCGCGCAGGCGTTCGCTCTGTTGACGATAGGCCTTGAGCACGTCGACCGCCGCCAATTCGCGCAGGCGGACCATGAAGTCTTCGGCGCCGACCGAGACCATCTCTTCAGCGGCTTGCGCTGCGCCTTGACGGCTCTTGAGGTTCTCGGCGACCACTTCGTGGAGATCGTCGACGCTATACAGGTAAACGTCGTCCAACTCGCCGACTTCAGGCTCGATGTCGCGCGGAACGGCGATATCGACCATGAAGATCGGCTTGTGCTTGCGCAGCTTCAGCGCACTTTCCACCGCGCCTTTGCCGAGGATCGGCAACTGGCTGGCAGTGGAGCTGATGACGATGTCGCTGCGTACCAGTTCCGCCGGAATGTCCGACAGCAGCACCGCATGGGCGCCAAATTGCTCGGCCAGAATGCTGGCGCGTTCCAGCGTGCGGTTGGCAACCACGATGCGCTTGACGCCGAGGTCATGCAGATGGCGGGCGACCAGGGTGATGGTCTCGCCGGCGCCGATCAACAAGGCCTGACTGCGCTGCAAATCGCTGAAAATCTGTTTCGCCAGGCTAACCGCGGCAAACGCCACGGACACCGGGTTTTCACCAATAGCGGTGTCGGTGCGCACTTGCTTGGCGGCATTGAACGTGGCCTGGAACAAGCGCCCGAGCAATGGCCCGATGGTGCCGGCTTCGCGCGCCACGGCGTAGGCGGATTTCATCTGGCCGAGAATCTGCGGCTCGCCCAACACCAGCGAGTCGAGCCCGGAGGCGACGCGCATCATGTGACGAACTGCCGCATCATCTTCGTGCACATAAGCGCTTTGGCGCAGCTCTTCGAGGCTCAAATGATGATATTCGGCCAGCCAGCGCAGCACGATATCCGCCGACAGGTGATCCTGTTCTATATAGAGTTCACTGCGATTGCAGGTGGAGAGGATCGCAGCTTCGCGGCTGTCGGTGAGTCGGCAGAGCTGCTGCAAGGCCTCAACCAGCTGCTCAGGGGTAAAGGCCACGCGCTCGCGGACGTCTACTGAAGCAGTCTTGTGGTTAATACCGAGTGCAAGGAAGGCCATTCAAAGTCGCTGGTGGTGACGTGAAGCCGGCAATTGTCCTACTTCGTCAGATCGAGAACAACTACTCGATATCTATCGCCCCTGTAGGAAGCACTGCAGACTGAGATCGCTTCTCGTTTACCTGGCATGCGGGTAAATTGCCGGGCCGGTTATGTTTGGCCCAAGGCTTGTGTCATGATGATCCGACCGCAGGTTAGTCGTCCTCTTCCTATATGAATAGATCTTCCGCGTTGCTCCTCGCTTTTGTCTTCCTCAGCGGCTGCCAGGCCATGGCACCCGTGTCGCCGGACGGTACCTCTCCGGCTGAAGACAGCACTCCGGCACCTGAAAAGCCCAAGGTTTACAGCTCATTCAGTGAAGACACCGTCTTCAGCCTGCTGAGCGCGGAACTGGCTGGCCAGCGCAATCGCTTCGACATTGCCCTGGACAACTACGTGACCCAGGCCATCAACACCCAGGATCCGGGCATCTCCGAGCGGGCATTCCGTATCGCCGAATACCTTGGCGCCGATCAGGCTGCCCTGGACACCGCGCTGATCTGGGCGAAAAACGCCCCGGACGACCTTGAGGCGCAACGGGCCGCGGCCGTGCAACTGGCACGCGCCGGTCGCTACGACGATTCCATGGTCTATATGGAAAAAGTCCTGCAAGGCAAGGGCGACACGCATTTCGACTTCCTCGCGCTGTCCGCCGCCGACACCGACCAGGACACACGCAACGGCTTGATGAAGAGTTTCGACCGGCTGTTGCAGCGCCACCCGAACAACGGCCAGCTGATTTTCGGCAAGGCCCTGCTGATGCAACAGGACGGCGACTCCAAAGGTGCGCTGGCACTATTGGAAGACAATCCGCCGGACGACGGTGAAATTGCCCCGATCCTCCTGCGCGCTCGCCTGCTGCAATCCCTTGATCGCGGCGATGAAGCCTTGCCGCTGCTGCAAAAAAGCATCAAGAAGTACCCGGACGACAAACGCTTGCGCCTGACTTACGCGCGCATGCTGGTTGAACAGGACCGCATGGATGACGCCAAAGCCGAGTTCTCGAGCCTGGTGCAGCAATACCCGGATGACGACGAACTGCGTTATTCGCTGGCGCTCGTTTGCCTGGAAGCCAAGGCCTGGACCGAGGCCAAGGGCTACCTGGAAGACCTGATCGCCCGCGAAAGCCACGTTGACTCCGCGCACTTGAACCTCGGGCGCATCGCCGAAGAGCGCAACGATCCACAAGGTGCGCTGATCGAGTACGGCCAGGTCGGCCCGGGCAATGACTACCTGCCGGCACAATTGCGTCAGGCCGATATCCTGATGAACAACGGCAAGACCGCCGAAGCCCAGCGCAAACTGGCAGCCGAGCGCGACGAGCAACCGGACTACGCGATCCAGCTGTACCTGATCGAAGCCGAAACCCTGTCCGCCAACAACCAGCCCGACAAGGCCTGGACCGTACTGCAGCAAGCGCTGCAAAAGTACCCGGACGACCTGAACCTGCTTTATACCCGTGCGATGCAGGCGGAAAAACGCAATGACCTGGCGCAGATGGAAAAAGACCTGCGCCTGATCATCAAGCGCGACCCGGACAATGCCATGGCGTTGAACGCCCTCGGCTATACCTTGTCCGACCGCACCACACGTTACGTCGAGGCCAAGGCCTTGATCGAACAGGCACACCAGATCAACCCGGAAGACCCGGCGGTTCTCGACAGCCTCGGCTGGGTGAATTTCCGCATGGGCAACCTCGACGAAGCCGAACGCCTGCTGCGTAAGGCGCTGGAGCGTTTCCCCGATCAGGAAGTCGCCGCGCATCTGGGCGAGGTCCTGTGGGCCAACGGCAAGCAACGCGAAGCCAAGCAAATCTGGAGCAAGTTCCTCAAGGAACAACCCGACAGCCCGACCCTGCGCAGCACCATCAAGCGCCTGACCGGATCAGAGACTCTTTAAGATTATGTTTTTGCGCCACATCATCGTTTTCAGCTTCATCGCCCTGCTCGCCGGTTGCGCGGGCTTCGGTGCCCGCGAATCGGTCGAGGGTCACGGCAACCCCGCCCAATGGCGCGAGCACAAACAGCAACTGTCCAACCTCGACGGCTGGCAGATCGACGGCAAGATCGGCATTCGCGCGCCAAAGGATTCGGGCAGCGGCACGCTGTTCTGGTTGCAGCGCCAGGATTACTACGACATCCGTCTGTCCGGCCCATTGGGTCGCGGCGCGGCACGCCTGACCGGGCGTCCGGGCAAGGTTTCGCTGGAAGTCGCCAATCAGGGGCGCTACGAAGCGGCCTCTCCGGATGCTCTGCTTGAAGAGCAAATGGGTTGGAAACTGCCGGTTGCCAACCTGGCGTGGTGGGTCCGCGGGCTCCCCGCTCCCGACAGCAAAAGCCGCCTGACGCTGGATGGCGACAGCCGTTTGGCCAATCTTGAACAGGACGGTTGGCAGGTGGAGTACAGCGCCTATACCGAACAAAACGGCTACTGGTTGCCCGAGCGGATCAAACTCCACGGCACCGACCTTGATGTCACCCTGGTGATCAAGGCCTGGCAACCGCGCAAGCTGGGGCAATGACATGCCGGCTACTCGCCTGACCCTGCCCTCGCCGGCCAAACTCAATTTGATGCTGCACATTCTGGGTCGCCGTGAAGACGGCTACCACGAGTTGCAGACGATGTTTCAGTTTCTCGACTACGGCGACGAAATTACTTTCGCCGTGCGCGATGACGGTGTCATTCGCCTGCACACCGAATTCGAAGGCGTTCCTCACGACAGCAATCTGATCGTCAGGGCCGCGAAAAAGCTTCAAGAGCAATCCGGTTGCTCGCTCGGTATCGATATCTGGATTGAAAAAATCCTGCCCATGGGCGGTGGAATCGGTGGCGGCAGTTCTAACGCTGCAACAACCTTGCTCGGCCTCAATCATCTTTGGCAACTGGGCTGGGACGAGGATCGGCTGGCTGCGCTGGGTCTGACGCTGGGCGCCGATGTCCCGGTTTTCGTGCGCGGCCACGCGGCTTTCGCCGAGGGTGTTGGCGAGAAACTGACCCCGGTTGACCCCGAGGAACCGTGGTATCTCGTGCTCGTGCCGCAAGTCTCTGTAAGTACGGCAGAAATTTTTTCCGATCCGTTGTTGACACGTAACACGCCGCCCATTAAAGTGCGCCCCGTTCCCAAGGGAAACAGTCGTAATGACTGCTTGCCGGTGGTAACAAGGCGTTATCCAGAGGTACGTAACGCTTTGAATTTGTTAGGTAAATTTACCGAAGCAAAACTCACCGGAACTGGAAGTTGTGTGTTTGGGGGCTTCCCAAGCAAAGCTGAAGCTGATAAAGTCTCGGCCCTTCTTACAGAGACCCTTACAGGGTTTGTAGCAAAAGGAAGCAACATTTCGATGTTGCATCGCAAGCTGCAAAGTCTGCTCTAAAGGAACCGATTACTGGGTAATCGTTGCAACAGATACAGGGGCGTCGCCAAGCGGTAAGGCAGCAGGTTTTGATCCTGCCATGCGTTGGTTCGAATCCAGCCGCCCCTGCCATTTTCTATACTCATCCAGGTTACCCTCAGCCTCTAGGTACTGCGCGTGTCCAAGATGATGGTCTTTACGGGGAATGCTAACCCCGATCTGGCTCGGCGTGTCGTACGTCAGCTGCATATCCCTCTCGGTGACATCTCTGTCGGTAAGTTTTCCGACGGCGAAATTACAGCCGAGATCAATGAAAACGTTCGCGGTAAAGACGTTTTCATTATTCAGCCGACTTGCGCTCCGACCAACGATAACCTGATGGAACTGGTAGTGATGGCTGATGCCTTCCGCCGCTCCTCGGCTACTCGTATCACTGCTGTTATTCCTTACTTTGGTTATGCCCGTCAGGATCGCCGTCCGCGTTCCGCACGTGTGGCTATCAGCGCGAAAGTCGTTGCTGACATGCTTACCGTAGTCGGCATCGATCGTGTTCTCACGGTCGATCTGCATGCTGACCAAATCCAGGGTTTCTTCGATATTCCGGTAGATAACATCTACGGCTCCCCGGTTCTGGTGGATGACATTGAAGATCAGCGCTTCGAAAACCTGATGATCGTGTCCCCGGACATTGGTGGCGTCGTGCGTGCACGTGCCGTTGCCAAATCCCTGGGCGTGGATCTCGGGATCATCGACAAACGCCGTGAGAAAGCCAATCACTCTGAAGTGATGCATATCATCGGTGATGTCGAAGGGCGTACCTGTATTCTGGTCGATGACATGGTCGATACCGCCGGCACCCTGTGCCACGCGGCGAAGGCCTTGAAAGAGCATGGCGCAGCCAAGGTTTTCGCCTACTGCACGCACCCTGTGCTGTCGGGTCGGGCGATCGAAAACATTGAAAATTCCGTGCTGGACGAGTTGGTGGTGACCAACACCATCCCGCTGTCCGCTGCAGCACAAGCCTGTGCGCGTATCCGTCAACTGGATATCGCACCGGTAGTTGCCGAGGCGGTCCGCCGCATCAGCAATGAAGAATCGATCAGCGCGATGTTCCGCTAAGGGCCCTGCCCTTCTCGAAATGTCTCGTTGACGAAAAGCGCCCCGCCCCGGCATTCCTGTCGGGGCGGGGCTTTTTTGCCCATATCGCCTTTAGCGCTGGTCGCAAACGCTGGGGCGAATGTGGTTATTTTGGAGATACAACATGAACGATTTTACTCTGAATGCTGAAGTGCGTTCCGACCTGGGGAAAGGTGCGAGCCGCCGCCTGCGTCGTCTCGCAAGCCTGGTACCAGCTGTAGTTTACGGTGGCGAAAAAGCCCCTGAATCCATCAGCATGCTGGCTAAAGAAGTTGCCAAACTGCTCGAAAACGAAGCGGCTTACAGCCACATCATCGAGCTGAACGTTGGTGGCACCAAGCAGAACGTCGTGATCAAAGCCCTGCAGCGTCACCCGGCCAAAGGCCACGTGATGCACGCTGACTTCGTACGCGTAGTAGCCGGCCAGAAACTGACCGCTATCGTTCCAGTGCACTTCATCAACGAAGAAGCACCGACCAAGAAAGGCGGCGAAATCTCGCACGTAACTTCGGAAATCGAAGTTTCCTGCCTGCCTAAAGACCTGCCTGAATTCATCGAAGTCGACCTGGCTAACGCCGAAATCGGTTCGATCATTCACCTGTCGGACCTCAAAGCCCCTAAAGGCGTTGAGTTCGTGGCTCTGGCACACGGCGATGACAAGGCTGTTGCCAACGTCCACGCTCCACGTGTTGCTCCAGAAGCTACCGAAGAAGGCGCAGCAGAGTAATTTTACTCTGTTCGCCGGAGTGACCGGAAACATCGCGGACTAGAACGTAGCGAGAAAGCGGGCGAGAACGCGGAGTTTACATCTATGGTAAATGAGCATTTTTCGTCCACTTTCGCCGCACTCCCTGATTGCGGCGATGTTATCCACCACTCCAAGGAAGGGCCCCTATCGTGACTGCCATCAAACTGATCGTTGGCCTGGGAAATCCAGGCGCCGAATACGAACAGACCCGGCATAACGCAGGGGCCCTTTTTGTTGAGCGCATCGCGAACGCACAAGGCGTCAACCTTGTAGCCGATCGCAAATATTTCGGCCTGACCGGGCGCTATTCGCATCAGGGTCAGGATGTTCGTCTGCTGATTCCCACCACGTACATGAACCGCAGCGGCCAGGCCGTGGCGGCTCTCGCCGGTTTCTTCCGCATCAAGCCTGAAGAAATCCTCGTGGCGCATGACGAACTCGATCTGCCTCCGGGCGTTGCCAAGCTCAAGCAGGGCGGCGGCCATGGCGGTCACAACGGGTTGCGCGACATCATTGCGCAACTGGGTAATCAGAATACGTTCTACCGTCTGCGGCTTGGCATTGGCCACCCGGGCGTTGCCAGTATGGTTTCAAATTTCGTCCTGGGTCGTGCGCCACGCGCCGAACAGGAAAAACTCGATGCCAGCATCGACTTTGCCCTCGGCGTGCTGCCGGATATCCTCGCCGGGGAATGGAACCGCGCGATGAAAAACCTGCACAGCCAGAAGGCCTGACTCTTATCCGAGGGGAAACACTATGGGATTCAATTGCGGCATCGTCGGCCTGCCTAACGTCGGCAAGTCCACCCTGTTCAACGCCCTGACCAAATCCGGTATTGCGGCCGAGAACTTCCCCTTCTGCACCATCGAACCCAACAGCGGTATCGTGCCGATGCCGGACCCGCGCCTGGACGCCCTGGCAGCCATCGTCAATCCAAAGCGCATCCTGCCGACCACCATGGAATTCGTCGACATCGCAGGCCTGGTTGCCGGCGCGTCGAAAGGTGAAGGCCTGGGCAACAAGTTCCTGGCCAACATCCGTGAAACCGATGCCATCGCCCACGTGGTCCGCTGTTTCGAAGACGAGAACGTGATTCACGTCTCCAACAGCGTCGACCCGAAACGCGACATCGAAATCATCGACCTGGAACTGATCTTCGCCGACCTCGACAGTTGCGAGAAGCAACTGCAGAAAGTTGCGCGCAACGCCAAGGGTGGTGACAAGGACGCCGTCGTCCAGAAAGGCCTGCTGGAGCAGTTGATTACTCACTTCACCGAAGGCAAGCCTGCGCGCAGCCTGATGAAGAACATGGGCACCGACGAAAAAGCGGTGATCAAGGGCTTCCACCTGCTGACCACCAAACCGGTCATGTACATCGCCAACGTCGCTGAAGACGGTTTCGAGAACAACCCGCACCTGGACGTGGTCCGTGCCATCGCCGAAGAAGAAGGCGCCATGGTTGTTCCGGTCTGCAACAAGATCGAAGCGGAAATCGCCGAGCTCGATGACGGCGAAGAGAAAGACATGTTCCTCGAAGCCCTGGGCCTCGAAGAGCCTGGCCTGAACCGCGTGATCCGCGCCGGCTACGAAATGCTGCACCTGCAGACCTACTTCACCGCCGGTGTCGAAGAAGTCCGCGCCTGGACCGTCCGCGTCGGTGCCACCGCACCACAAGCCGCTGGCGTGATCCACACCGATTTCGAGAAAGGCTTTATCCGCGCCGAAGTGATCGCCTACAACGACTTCATCCAGTACAAGGGTGAAGCCGGTACCAAGGAAGCCGGTAAATGGCGCCTGGAAGGCAAGGACTACATCGTTAAAGACGGCGACGTGATGCACTTCCGCTTCAACGTGTAAGCTTCACACCCAACAAAAAGCCGCGTTTGATACGCGGCTTTTTTGTGAAAAAAATCAAAAGATCGCAGCCTTCGGCAGCGCCTACAGA
>NZ_JBSVXD010000091.1:0-24267 GCF_054070755.1 Pseudomonas sp. SDO5591_S426
GGCGTAGGAGCTGCCGAAGGCTGCGATCTTTTGATCTTGTTTTGGTTCTCATTATCATCTAATAATAAATCTCATTACCGAATGAGCCTCGGATCATGAGTTCTGCCTTGCACGAGCAGCCGTACCTCGAAAGCTGGCGCTGGATGAGTCGCCAGATCCGTTGCGCGATGAATCCCGACGAACCGCGCCTGATCGACCACTACCTGGCCGAAGGCCGGTATCTGGCCTGTTGCACGGCAACCTCACCCTGGACCGTCGCCGAAACTTCCTTCCGCTTGCTGCTCGACACCGCCGCCGATGTCGCGCTGCCCTGGCACTGGCGCACTTACTGCCTGGACCAGGCGTGGCGTCCGCTGCGCGAACTCGAACGCCTCTCTTTGTGCAAGTGCCGCCTAAAGCGCTGGCAGAGCTACACCTGGCAACTGGCGACCTGCGAGTTGCAACCCTCGATTCCTCTCATTGAACTGGTGCAAGGATTTACAGATGACCAAGACACGTATTGAGCGCGACAGCATGGGCGAGCTTCAGGTCCCGGAAGACGCCCTCTACGGCGCACAGACCCAACGTGCGGTGGATAACTTTCCCATCAGCGGCAAACCGATGCCCGTGCAGTTCATCCGCGCGCTGATCCTGGCCAAGGCAGCTGCTGCCCGCGCCAACATCGAACTCAAGCAGATCAGCGAAGCCCAGGGCAAAGCCATCGTCGATGCAGCTCAAGGTCTGCTCGAAGGCGATTTCATGCAGCATTTCCCGGTGGATATCTTCCAGACCGGTTCCGGCACCAGTTCCAACATGAACGCCAACGAAGTGATTGCCACCTTGGCCAGCCGTCTGCTCGGCGAACCGGTGAACCCGAACGATCACGTCAACTGCGGCCAAAGCAGCAACGACATCATTCCGACCACCATCCACGTCAGCGCGGCGCTGGCATTGCACGAGCAGTTGCTGCCGGCCCTGACCGGTCTGGTGCAGGTGATCGAGCGCAAGGCTGAGGAAGTGCATCACCATGTCAAAACCGGCCGCACTCACTTGATGGACGCCATGCCGGTGCGCATGAGCCAGGTCCTCAATGGCTGGGCGCAACAGCTCAAGGCCAACGTCGTCCTCTTGCAGGGCTTGCAGCCAAGCCTGCAATCGTTGGCCCAGGGCGGCACGGCAGTGGGTACTGGCGTCAATGCGCATCCCGAATTCGCCGCGCGTTTCAGCCAGCAACTGAGCAAGTTGACCCAAGTTCAGTTCACGCCGGGCGTGGATCTGTTTGCGCTGATCGGCTCCCAGGACACCGCCGTTGCCGTCTCCGGTCAGCTCAAGGCCACTGCCGTATCGCTGATGAAAATCGCCAACGACCTGCGCTGGATGAACTCCGGCCCATTGGCTGGCTTGGGTGAAATCGAGCTTGAAGCCTTGCAGCCGGGTTCTTCGATCATGCCAGGCAAGGTCAATCCGGTGATCCCGGAAGCCACCGCCATGGTCGCCGCCCAAGTGATCGGCAACGACACGGTGATCACCATCGCCGGTCAGTCGGGCAACTTCGAACTGAACGTGATGCTGCCGATCATCGCCCAGAACCTGCTGAGCAGCATCGAATTGTTGGCCAACTCCAGCCGTTTGTTGGGCGGAAGGGCCATCGCCAGCTTCAAGGTCAATGAAGACCGCATCAAGCAAGCGCTGTCTCGCAACCCGATTCTGGTGACCGCACTCAACCCGATCATTGGTTACCAGAAAGCCGCCGAAATCGCCAAGAAGGCCTATCAGCAAGGCCGTCCGGTGATCGACGTTGCGCTGGAACACACCGACCTGTCGCGCAGCCAGCTGGAAGAGCTGCTCAACCCGGAAAAACTCACCGCAGGCGGCGTGTAAATCCCCCACCGCTTTGGAGGCTCACCATGGAGCACTGGAAACGCACGATCGAAAGGGCCAATCGCTTTTTCATGTTGGGTGAACTGGTCGATGCTCGCGAGGCTTACTTGCAGGCATTGGCCCTGGCCCAAGTGCTGTTCGAGCGCTGGGCGGATGCCGATGAAGCGGTGGCGGCTTGCGTGATTTCCCATCACAACCTGGCGGACCTGCATCTGCGTCTGAATCAGCCGGAGGAGAGCGCCGAGTACCTGTGCGCCATTCACCAACGGCTGTTGCAGACCATGCAGGACCCGCGACTGTCGCCAGCATTGCGCGAAGCAGCGCTGCGCCAGAGTAGCAAAACCTATGTCGAGCTTTTGAATTTCATCAGCGAACACGGCGAATACCCGCGTACGCATCGCTTGCTGCACATCGATGCCACCTCGCCGTCGCAACCCCCTGCGCCTCACCATCATGGAGTCCACTGAAATGGCTTTTACCTTGCCTGCCTTGCCGTATGCCTATGACGCCCTGGAGCCGCACATTGATGCGCAGACCATGGAGATCCACTACACCAAGCACCACCAGACCTATATCAACAACCTGAACGCTGCGGTCGAAGGCACTGAGTTCGCCGAATGGCCGGTGGAAAAACTGGTGGCCGCTGTGCAGCAACTGCCGGAAAAACTCCGCGCGGCGGTGATCAATCAGGGCGGTGGCCACGCCAACCATTCGCTGTTCTGGGAAGTCATGGCGCCTCATGGTGGCGGCAAACCCGAAGGCGCGCTGGCCAAGGCCATCGACGAGCAACTGGGCGGCCTCGACAGTTTCAAAGAGGCTTTCACCAAAGCCGCACTGACCCGATTCGGCAGCGGCTGGGCCTGGTTGAGCGTGACGCCGCAGAAAACGCTGGTCGTGGAAAGCAGCGGTAACCAGGACAGCCCATTGATGAACGGCAATACGCCGATCCTCGGTCTGGATGTGTGGGAACACGCCTATTACCTGCAGTATCAGAACCGCCGCCCGGAATACATCAGCGCGTTCTACAACGTGATCAACTGGCCTGAAGTCGCTGCGCGCTATCAGGCTGCGCTGGTTTAAGTCTTCTAAAAAACAATCCAAGGCTGACTATGGGCACTGAAACACTGGCGATCGGAAGTGGGCGAATGTTTCGTTACGCGTTTGGATCGCTGCTTCTGCTGGCGGGGATGAGCTTGCTGGTTGCGCACGGGCTGGAATGGCTGGATCTGGAACCGAAGCTGTCGCGGGCGTTGCAGGGTGGTGCGATCTGCGCCCTCGGCACCGCGCTTGGGGCGGTGCCGGTGCTGGTGATCCGGCGCATGCCCCAGGCACTCAGCGATTCCTTGCTGGGCTTCGGTGCCGGAGTGATGTTGGCCGCGACGGCGTTTTCGCTGATCGTGCCAGGCGTTGCTGCGGCAGAGAACCTTGGCATGACTCCGTGGGCGGCCAGCGGCCTGATCTGCTTTGGCATCATGCTCGGCGCATTCGGCCTGTTTCTGGTAGATCGCAAAGTGTCCGGCGCGTCGCCGGAAATGCTCATTGGCACTGTAGAACACCCGGTGATTCCGCCGCGCATCTGGCTGTTCGTGTTCGCGATCATCGCCCACAACATTCCCGAAGGTATGGCGATGGGTGTCTCGGCGGGTGGTGGTATGCCGGATGCCGACAGTTTGGCGATGGGCATTGCCTTGCAGGATGTGCCGGAGGGATTGGTGATTGCCTTGGTGCTGGCCGGGGCAGGGATGTCGCGGTTCAAGGCGTTCCTGATCGGTGCTGCTTCAGGTTTGGTCGAACCGGTGTTCGCGTTGTTGTGCGCGTGGCTCGTCAGCCTGGCCGAACTGTTGTTGCCTTTGGGGCTGGCCTTGGCGGCCGGGGCCATGTTGCTGGTGGTCACCCACGAAGTCATTCCTGAGTCGCGTCGACATGGTCATGACAAACTGGCCAGCCTTGGGTTGCTGGTCGGGTTCTGTTTGATGATGGTGATGGATACCGCGCTCGCTTAGGCGAGCGCTTATTCGCCTTCGTCGAAGTAGTTGTTGATCAGGGCCACCAGCGCGTCCAGTGCTTCCTGCTCCTGCTCGCCTTCCGTGCTCAGATGAATTTTTGTGCCCTTGCCGGCAGCGAGCATCATCATGGCCATGATGCTTTTGCCGTCGACTGTAGTCTCTGGTGTGCGTCCGACCCTGATCGTGCAGTCCTTGAACTGACCGGCAACGCCAACGAATTTTGCAGACGCCCGAGCGTGCAGGCCCAGCTTGTTGATGATTTCGATTTCCAGAGCAGGCATCGCGATGTGAATCCTTTAGCTGAGGTCGCGGTGGCGGACCTGGACGTTCTTCAGGGATTGCTGCAGGGTCTTGCCCAGGCGTTCGGTCAGGTAGACGGAGCGGTGATGCCCGCCGGTACAACCGATTGCAATGGTGACATAAGCACGGTTACTGGCGGCAAAGCGGGGTAACCATTTAAGCAGGTACGCGGAAATGTCCTGGAACATCTCCTCGACATCCGGTTGTGCCGCCAGGTACTCGGCAACCGGTTGATCAAGCCCCGACTGTGCGCGCAATTCCGGCTTCCAGTAGGGATTAGGCAGGCAACGCACATCGAACACCAGATCGGCGTCCACCGGCATGCCACGCTTGAAACCGAAAGATTCCACCAGGAACGCCGTACCGGGTTCAGGCTGGTTGAGCAGGCGCAGCTTGATGGTATCGCGTAGCTGATACAGGTTCAGGTTGGTCGTGTTGACCTTGAGGTCTGCCAAATCGGCAATCGGTCCGAGCAGGCTGGTTTCGTCGTTGATCGCCTCGGCCAGTGAGCGATTGGGGCTGCTCAGCGGATGGCGACGACGGGTTTCCGAAAAGCGTTTGAGCAGAGTTTCCTCATCGGCATCCAGGTACAGGACATCGCACTGGATGTGTCGGCTGCGGACTTCTTCCAGCAGCTCTGGAAACCGCGACAGATGGCTGGGCAGGTTGCGCGCATCGATGGACACGGCTACCAGCGGCTGTGACAGCTCAGTGTGAATCAGCGCGCGTTCGGCCAGTTCCGGCAGTAACCCCGCAGGCAAGTTGTCGATGCAGTAGTAACCATTGTCCTCAAGAACATCGAGGGCGGTACTTTTACCTGAGCCGGAGCGACCGCTGACGATGATCAAGCGCATGATTAATGACCGTTTTGCTCGTCCAGGACAACCTGATACAAGGCTTCATTACTCGGGGCGCTGCGCAGTTTTTCGCGCACTTCCTTGCGGTCGAGCATGCTGGCGATCTGGCGTAACAGCTCCAGGTGCGCATCGGTAGCGGCTTCCGGGACCAGTAGAACGAACAACAGGTCGACCGGGGCACCATCGATGGCGTCGAAATCGATAGGGGCGTCAAGGTGCATCAAGGCGCTGATGGGCGAAGTACAGCCCTTGAGACGGCAGTGGGGGATGGCGATGCCGTTGCCAAAACCGGTTGAACCGAGTTTTTCACGGGCGACCAGGCTCTCGAAGACATCCTGCATGGCCAGATCCGGCACTTCGCGATGGATGAGGTTGGCAATTTGCTCGAGGGCTTTCTTTTTACTGCCGCCCGGCACGTTCACCAGGGAACGGCCGGGGGTCAGGATGCTTTCAAGTCGGATCATGGGTAGGGAGTGTTAACGACCGGTAGCGCCCTGGAGGAGGCTCTGGGTCTTTTCCTTATGCTTTTTGAGTTGTTTATCCAGCTTGTCGGTCAGTGCGTCGATCGCCGCGTACATATCGGTATGTTCCGCGTTGGCGACCACTTCATTGCCGGGAATATGCAGCGTGGCTTCGATTTTCTGCTTGAGCTTTTCGACGGTCATCGTGACCTGCACGTTGGTGATCTTGTCGAAATGCCTCTCTAATCGTTCGAGTTTTTCGCCGATGTAGGTGCGAAGAGGTTCGGTCACTTCCAGTTGGTGTCCACTGATGTTGACTTGCATACAGCTTCTCCTTCGTTGCCAGTGCATAAAGCGGCAGACCAGATGATCTGCCACTGGAACGCTGTGGCGTGGCTCTACATCAACCGCTTGCGTTCGCTCGAAGGCGCGATCCCGAGGGATTCGCGGTACTTGGCGACGGTGCGGCGAGCCACCTGAATGCCTTGTGCCTCCAGTAAACCAGCGATCTTGCTGTCACTCAACGGCTTTTTCTGATTTTCAGCGGCAACCAGTTTTTTGATGATCGCGCGGATCGCCGTGGACGAGCATTCGCCGCCTTCGGAGGTGCTGACGTGGCTGGAGAAAAAGTATTTCAGTTCATATATGCCCCGAGGGGTATGCATGAATTTTTGCGTGGTCACCCGGGAAATTGTCGATTCGTGCATGCCGACCGCTTCAGCGATGTCGTGCAGGACCAGCGGTTTCATCGCTTCATCGCCATACTCCAGGAAGCCGCGCTGATGCTCGACGATCTGGGTGGCCACTTTCATCAGGGTTTCGTTGCGGCTTTGCAGGCTCTTGATGAACCAGCGGGCTTCCTGCAACTGATTGCGCATGAAGGTGTTGTCGGCGCTGGTGTCGGCGCGGCGCACGAAGCCGGCGTACTGGGCGTTGACCCGCAGCCGTGGCACAGACTCCTGGTTGAGCTCCACGAGCCAGCGCTCGTTGTCCTTGCGCACGATGACGTCGGGAACGACGTACTCGGCCTCGGTGGATTCGATTTGCGAACCCGGACGCGGGTTGAGGCTCTGGACCAGTTCGATCACCTGGCGCAGCTCATCTTCCTTGAGCTTCATGCGGCGCATCAACTGGCTGTAGTCGCGACTGCCGAGCAGGTCGATGTAATCGGTGACCAGGCGCTTGGCTTCGGCCAGCCACGGCGTTTTGGCCGGCAGCTGACGCAATTGCAGCAGCAGGCACTCGCCCAGGTTTCGGGCGCCGATGCCGGCAGGTTCGAATTGCTGGATGCGGTGCAGGACGGCTTCGATTTCGTCCAGTTCGATGTCCAGTTCCGGATCGAAGGCTTCGAGGATTTCCTCGAGCGTTTCGTCCAGATAGCCCTGATTGTTGATGCAGTCGATCAGGGTAACGGCGATCAGGCGATCGGTGTCGGACATCGGTGCCAGGTTCAGTTGCCACAGCAAGTGGCTTTGCAGGCTTTCGCCGGCGGACGTGCGGGTGGTGAAATCCCACTCGTCATCATCGTTGCTCGGCAGGCTGCTGGCGCTGGTCTGGTAGACGTCTTCCCAAGCGGTATCGACGGGAAGTTCGTTGGGAATGCGTTCGTTCCAGTCGCCTTCTTCGAGGTTATCAACCGTCGGCGCGGTTTCCTGGTAGGAGGGTTCCTGAATGTCAGCGTTGGGCTTCTGTTCTGCGTTGTCGGCCAAGGGGTCGGTGTTATCGAAGTCGTCGCCTTCTTCCTGGCGTTCGAGCATCGGATTGGACTCCAGGGCCTCCTGGATTTCCTGTTGCAGATCCAGGGTCGACAATTGGAGCAGGCGGATGGCCTGTTGCAGCTGCGGTGTCATCGTCAGCTGCTGGCCCATTCTCAAGACTAGCGATGGTTTCATGGCAGGGGCTTAACACCTTATTCGCCGGCGCACATGCGCCATCCACTACAGGGCGCCGAGGCGCCAAACATAAGCAAATTATATGCCCGAAATTGCAGTGTTTGCCTAGAGCGCTGTAACAATAAAAAGATCTTGATTTTTTATCGAGACAAGCGCTCGGTCGACTAGCCAGGCAAGCCCTTACAGGCGGAACTCATGACCCAGGTAGACTTCCTTGACCAAGTCGTTGGCCAGGATGGTTTCCGCGTCACCTTCGGCGATCAGCTGGCCATCGTTGACGATGTAGGCGGTTTCGCAGATATCCAGGGTTTCACGGACGTTGTGGTCGGTGATCAGCACGCCAATGCCTTTGGCCTTGAGGTGATGGATGATTTGTTTGATGTCGCCTACCGAAATCGGGTCCACGCCGGCGAATGGTTCGTCGAGGAGGATGAATTTCGGGTTGGTGGCCAGTGCCCGGGCGATTTCCACGCGGCGGCGTTCACCACCGGACAGGCTCATCCCGAGGTTGTCGCGAATGTGGCTGATGTGGAACTCCTGCAGCAGGCTTTCCAGCTCCTTGCGACGACCGGCCTTGTCGAGTTCCTTGCGGGTCTCGAGGATCGCCATGATGTTGTCGGCTACCGAGAGTTTGCGGAAGATCGACGCTTCTTGCGGTAGATAACCGATACCTGCTTTCGCGCGACCGTGCATGGGCTGGTGGCTGACGTCCAGGTCGTCGATCAGCACGCGACCCTGATCAGCCTGCACCAGGCCGACGATCATGTAGAAGCAGGTGGTCTTGCCGGCGCCGTTGGGGCCAAGCAGGCCGACGATCTGACCGCTGTCGATCGACAGGCTGACGTCGCGCACGACCTGGCGGCTCTTGTAGCTCTTGGCCAGATGCTGAGCTTTCAGAGTTGCCATTACTGGGCCTTTTGCTCGTCGGTTTTCTTTTTCGGCTGGATGACCATGTCGATGCGCGGACGCGACTCGGTCACCTTGCTGCCTGTGGCGCGACCGGCGCTCGCCAGCTTCTTCTCGGTGTCGTAGACGATTTTCTCGCCTTGGGTGACGTTGTTGTCCTTGTCGATGACCTTGGCCTTGTCGATCAGTACAACGCGGTTTTGCGTAGCGTGGTACTGGATTGTCACACCCCAACCCTGAACCGGCTTGGTGTCGCCCGCTGTTTGCAGTTGCTCGAAGTAGGCCAGGTTGCCGACCGAGGTCACCACGTCGATGTCGCCACTCGGGGCGCGGGTCATGGTTACTTTATTGCCGGTAACCTTCATCGAGCCTTGGGTGATGATCACATCGCCCGTGTAGGTGGCAACGCCATTCTTGTCGTCCAGTTGGGCATCGTCGGCCTGAATGCGGATTGGCTGTTGTTGATCGTCCGGCAGGGCCCAGGCGCTCACGCTTCCCAGTGCTGCGCCCAGACTGAGCAAAATAGGGAGGGTTTTAACGAGCCTCATACTGTCCTCTTACGTTCGATAGCAGGTGTATCCTGCTTTCTTTCAAATACGCTTTCATTCCCTTGCCAGTCGAAACACCGCCAGCGCCGTCGATTCTAACGTCTCGCTCGGTCTGCGCATATTGCTGTTGCGGGAACACCGTCATGCGGGTGGTGGTGATCAGGGTTTTGCGGTTTTTCTCGTCGAAACGCGTGATGCGTACCGAGTCGATGAGTTCGACTTCGGTGCCATCAGGGTTGACCTCACCTTTTTCGCTCTGGACGTGCCACGGGAACTCGGTGCCGCGGAACATGTTCAGGTCGGGATTGGTCAGCAGGGTCACCTCGGAGGCTTTCAGGTGTTCGACCTTGTCCGACGTCATTTCGTACTGCAGCCTGCCATCCGGCAAGTACTGCACGCTGTGGGCGTTGGTGGCGTAATAGTCGATCTCGCTGTTGTCGACTTGCACAACCGGCTTGTCGAGAAAGCGTTCCGGGCTGATGTTCCAGTAGCCAACCGCGGCGAAAATCGCCGCGATGCAACCGAACATCAGGATGTTGCGAATCTTTTTGCTCAGCATGTTTGGCTCACAGGTACGCGGCGTTGGCCGCATCGAGGCGGCCCTGGGCGCGCAGGATCAATTCGCAGAATTCGCGGGCGGCACCTTCGCCACCACGGGCCTGGGTGACGCCGTGAGCGTGCTCGCGTACGAAACTGGCGGCGTTGGCCACTGCCATGCCCAGGCCTACGCGGCGAATCACCGGCAGGTCGGGAAGGTCGTCACCAAGGTAGGCGACCTGTTCATAGCTTAGGTTGAGTTGGCCAAGAAGCTCGTCGAGCACCACCAGTTTGTCTTCGCGCCCTTGATAAAGATGCGGAATGCCGAGGTTCTTCGCCCGTCGCTCGACCACCGGGGTCTTGCGGCCGCTGATGATAGCGGTCTGCACGCCGGCGGCCATCAGCATCTTTATGCCCTGGCCGTCGAGGGTGTTGAAGGTCTTGAATTCACTACCGTCTTCGAGGAAGTACAGGCGTCCGTCGGTGAGGACGCCGTCGACGTCGAAAACCGCCAGTTTGATCTGTTGGCCACGTTGCAGCAGGTCCGTGCTCATTACATTACCCCCGCACGCAGCAAGTCGTGCATGTTCAAGGCGCCGACCGGACGGTCTTCGCCGTCGACCACGACCAGCGCGTTGATTTTATGGTCTTCCATGATTTTCAGGGCCTCAGCGGCGAGCATTTCGGCGCGGGCGGTCTTGCCGTGGGCGGTCATGACCTGATCGATGGTGACGCTGTGGATGTCGATGGTGCGATCCAGCGTGCGGCGCAAATCGCCGTCAGTGAAGATCCCGGCGAGCTTGCCGTCGGCTTCAAGGATGACGGTCATGCCCAGACCCTTGCGGGTCATTTCCATCAGTGCGTCCTTGAGCAATGTGCCGCGTTGAACCTGTGGCAACTCTTGCCCGGCGTGCATGACGTTTTCCACTTTCAGCAGCAAGCGTCGGCCCAATGCGCCACCTGGATGGGAAAAGGCGAAGTCTTCGGCGGTGAAGCCGCGCGCTTCCAGCAGTGCGACAGCCAGGGCGTCGCCCATGACCAGCGCAGCGGTAGTCGAAGAAGTGGGCGCCAGGTTCAGCGGACAGGCTTCGTGCTCGACGTGAACATTGAGGTTGACCTCGGCGGCTTTGGCCAGCGGCGAGTCAGGGTTGCCGGTCACGCTGATCAACTGGATGCCCAGGCGTTTGATCAATGGCAGCAGGGTGATGATTTCATTGGTGGAGCCGGAGTTCGACAGCGCCAGGATGATGTCATCGCGGGTGATCATGCCCATGTCACCGTGGCTCGCTTCAGCCGGGTGGACGAAAAATGCCGTGGTGCCGGTGCTGGCCAGGGTGGCGGCAATCTTGCTGCCGATGTGCCCCGACTTGCCCATGCCGACCACGACAACGCGGCCTTTGCTGGCCAGAATCATCTCGCAAGCGCGTACAAAATCTGCGTCGATATGCGGCAGCAAGCCTTGTACGGCTTCCACTTCGAGGCGGATGGTGCGTTGGGCAGATTGAATCAGGTCGCTGGATTGGCTCATGTCAGAAATCGTTTAGCCTGATGAAAAGGCGGCGATTATAGCGGTTATGATCGAAACCCTCACGCTAGTTCGTCGTGCTTTGTCATTCCTTGTTACCTAATCCCTCTAAATGAAGCTTTTTGCCGGTCTTATCGCTCAACTTGGGCCGGCAATGGCCTTGGGCGCACGGTGTTTGCAGTGATATAGTTCGCCGCCAGTTCGGCCCGCCCGGGAGGCATGTGCTTTCGTCAGGAAGTCAGGCGTCCGAGTGAGAGGCTGCATCGCAAGGAGTTTAGATGAGTGCCGATAACGCCTACGCGGTCGAGCTGAAGGGACTGTCCTTCAAGCGCGGTGCGCGCAGCATTTTCAATAACGTCGATATCCGTATTCCCCGCGGCAAGGTCACCGGCATCATGGGACCTTCCGGGTGTGGCAAGACAACGCTGTTGCGGTTGATGGGCGCCCAGTTGCGGCCCACCAGCGGCGAAGTCTGGGTCAACGGTCAGAACCTGCCGAAGCTATCGCGCAGCGATCTGTTCGATGCCCGCAAGCACATGGGCGTGCTGTTTCAGAGTGGCGCACTGTTTACCGATCTCGATGTGTTCGAGAACGTGGCGTTTCCATTGCGCGTTCACACCGAACTGCCCGAGGAAATGATCCGTGACATCGTCCTGCTCAAATTGCAGGCCGTGGGTTTGCGGGGTGCCATCGACCTGATGCCCGACGAACTGTCTGGTGGCATGAAGCGTCGTGTCGCACTGGCGCGGGCGATTGCGCTCGATCCTCAGATTCTCATGTACGACGAGCCCTTTGTCGGCCAGGACCCTATCGCCATGGGCGTGTTGGTGCGCCTGATCCGCTTGCTCAACGATGCACTGGGTATTACCAGTATCGTGGTTTCCCACGACCTGGCCGAAACCGCGAGCATTGCCGATTACATCTATGTCGTGGGCGATGGGCAGGTGTTGGGGCAGGGGACTCCCGATGAGCTGATGAACTCGGACGAACCGCGTATCCGTCAGTTCATGACCGGCGAACCCGACGGTCCGGTCGCCTACCACTTTCCAGCGACGGATTACCGCGCAGATCTTCTGGGGAAGCGCTGATGCGCAGAATTTCATTAATGGAACGCGTACGCCGGTTCGGCCAGGCAGGCATCGACGTGCTGGCGGTGTTCGGGCGTTCGGCACTGTTTCTGTTTCATGCCTTGCTCGGCCGCGGCGGGATCGGCGGCGGTTTCGGACTGCTGGTCAAGCAACTGCATTCCGTGGGCGTGATGTCCCTGGTGATCATTGTGGTCTCCGGGGTTTTCATCGGCATGGTGCTGGCGCTGCAAGGGTTCAACATCCTGTCCAGCTATGGCTCGGAGCAGGCAGTCGGGCAGATGGTGGCGCTGACCCTGTTGCGCGAGCTGGGGCCGGTAGTGACCGCTCTGCTGTTCGCCGGGCGTGCCGGCTCGGCATTGACGGCTGAAATCGGCAACATGAAATCCACCGAACAGCTGTCCAGCCTGGAAATGATCGGCGTCGACCCGCTCAAGTACATCATTGCCCCGCGCCTGTGGGCCGGCTTCATTTCCCTGCCGGTGCTGGCGATGATTTTCAGCGTGGTGGGCATCTGGGGCGGTTCGTGGGTAGCCGTCGACTGGCTGGGTGTCTATGAAGGTTCCTACTGGTCGAACATGCAGAACAGCGTGACCTTTGCCGACGATGTGCTCAACGGCATCATCAAAAGCATGGTCTTTGCCTTCGTTGTGACCTGGATTGCCGTATTCCAAGGCTATGACTGCGAGCCCACTTCCGAGGGGATCAGTCGTGCCACTACCAAGACCGTGGTGTATGCCTCTTTGGCAGTGCTCGGCCTGGACTTTATTCTGACCGCCTTGATGTTTGGAGATTTCTGATGCAAAACCGCACCCTGGAAATCGGTGTCGGCCTTTTCTTGCTGGCTGGCATCCTGGCTTTGCTGCTGCTGGCGCTTCGGGTCAGTGGCCTGTCGCCGAGCCCGAGCACCGACACTTATAAACTTTATGCGTACTTCGACAATATCGCCGGTTTGACGGTCAGAGCTAAAGTGACCATGGCCGGTGTGACCATCGGCAAGGTTACGGCGATCGATCTGGACCGCGACAGTTTCACCGGTCGAGTGACCATGCAGCTGGAAAAGCGCGTAGATAATCTACCAGCCGACTCCACTGCATCTATCCTGACCGCGGGCCTGTTGGGCGAGAAGTACATCGGTATCAGCGTGGGCGGCGAAGAAGCCCTGCTCAAGGATGGCGGGACCATCCATGACACCCAGTCGTCGCTGGTGCTCGAGGACCTGATCGGTAAGTTCCTTCTCAACACCGTTAGCAAAGACGCCAAATGAGGAATTTGTAAATGATCTCTACCTTGCGACGTGGCCTGTTGGTATTACTCGCGGCCTTGCCGTTGATGGCTAACGCCGTGGCGGCGCCTACTTCCGCGCACGAACTGGTACAGGACACCACCAACCGGATGCTGGCCGATCTAGCAGCCAATAAAGAAAAGTACAAACAAGACCCGGCTGACTTCTATGCCGCGCTGAATAGCATTGTCGGGCCGGTCGTTGATGCCGAGGGCATTTCCAAGAGCATCATGACGGTCAAGTACTCGCGCAAAGCCACCCCGGCGCAGATGAAAACCTTTGAAGAGAACTTCAAGAGGGGTCTGTTCCAGTTCTATGGCAACGCCTTGCTCGAATACAACAACCAGGGCATTACCGTTGAGCCGGCCAAGGACGAGTCGGGCGACCGCACCAGCGTCGGCATGACCGTCAAGGGCAGCAGTGGCGCGATCTATCCTGTGTCCTACACGCTTGAAAAGATCAATGGTGAGTGGAAACTACGCAACGTCATCATCAACGGCATCAACATCGGCAAGCTGTTCCGTGATCAGTTCGCTGATGCAATGCAGCGCAATGGCAACGACCTGGACAAGACCATCAATGGTTGGGCTGGGGAAGTCGCCAAGGCCAAGGAAACCGCTGAGCAATCTCCTGAGAAGCAAGCTCAATGAGTGAGACGGCAGTCCGGATGGACGAAACCGGCGAGCTGCGGCTCAGCGGCGTGCTGGACTACCGCACCGGCCCTGGCCTGCGCAAGCAGGGTCAGGCGCTGATCAACGCCAGCAAGGCGACGGCCGTGGTCGTCGATTGTTCGGCGGTAGAGAAGTCCAGCAGCGTCGGTTTGTCGTTGCTGCTGTGCTTCATGCGCGATGCTCAAGCGGCCGGCAAGGCGCTGAGCATCCGCGGGATGCCAGAAGACATGCGCGAAATCGCTCAGGTCAGTGAGCTGACCGAGCTGTTGGCGCATCCCTAACCCGCATCTATAAAGAAGCCCCCCGTCAGAGTCCTGCTTCCCGGGGTTCGCAGGCGCGGGGCTTTTTTGTATGATGTCCGACCCGCGCGCACAGGGCGCCGATTGAGGTTGAGCATGCAGGCCGTAGAAGTGAAGAGCTTCCTTGAAGGAAAGCTGCCCGGAACGTTGGTAGAAGTTGAGGGCGAAGGCTGCAATTTCCAGCTGAATTTGATTAGCGATGAACTGGCGGCACTGAGCCCGGTCAAGCGTCAGCAGCAGGTCTATGCCCATTTGAACCCATGGATCACCGATGGCAGCATCCATGCGGTCACTATGAAATTTTTCAGCAGCGCGGCCTGGGCCGAGCGCACCTGAGCCCAAGGGCGTCGAGATTCTTATGGATAAATTGATTATTACTGGCGGTGCTCGTCTTGACGGCGAAATCCGCATCTCCGGGGCAAAGAACTCTGCCCTGCCGATCCTGGCAGCCACGCTGCTGTGCGATGGCCCGGTAACCGTAGCCAACCTGCCGCACCTGCACGACATCACCACCATGATCGAGCTGTTCGGTCGTATGGGCATCGAGCCGGTGATCGACGAGAAACTCGCCGTCGAAATCGACCCGCGCACAATCAAGACCCTGATCGCCCCGTACGAACTGGTTAAAACCATGCGTGCGTCGATCCTGGTACTGGGTCCGATGGTTGCCCGTTTCGGTGAAGCCGAAGTCGCACTGCCTGGCGGTTGCGCCATCGGCTCGCGTCCGGTTGACCTGCACATCCGTGGCCTGGAAGCCATGGGCGCGGTCATTGACGTCGAAGGCGGCTACATCAAGGCCAAGGCGCCTGAAGGTGGCCTGCGCGGTGCGCACTTCTTCTTCGACACCGTCAGCGTGACCGGTACCGAAAACATCATGATGGCCGCTGCTCTGGCCAAGGGCCGCAGCGTCCTGGCCAACGCCGCCCGCGAACCTGAAGTCGTCGACCTGGCGAACTTCCTGAACGCCATGGGCGCCAAGGTTTCCGGTGCCGGTACAGACACCATCACCATCGATGGCGTCGAGCGTCTGCACACCACCACTTACAAGGTGATGCCGGACCGTATCGAAACCGGTACCTACCTGGTTGCCGCTGCCGTGACCGGCGGTCGCGTGAAGGTCAAGGACACCGATCCGACCATCCTCGAAGCCGTTCTGGAAAAACTTCGCGAAGCCGGTGCTGAAATTACCTGCGGCGACGACTGGATCGAGCTGAACATGCACGGCAAGCGGCCAAAAGCCGTCAACGTGCGCACCGCTCCGTACCCGGCGTTCCCGACCGACATGCAGGCGCAGTTCATCTCCCTCAACGCCATTGCCGAAGGCACGGGTGCAGTGATCGAGACGATCTTCGAAAACCGCTTCATGCACGTTTACGAACTGCACCGTATGGGCGCCAAGATCCAGGTCGAAGGCAACACCGCCATCGTCACCGGTACCGAAAAGCTCAAGGGCGCGCCAGTCATGGCAACCGACCTGCGTGCTTCGGCCAGCCTGGTCATTTCGGCGCTGATCGCTGAAGGCGACACCCTGATCGACCGCATTTACCACATCGACCGTGGTTACGAGTGCATCGAAGAGAAACTGCAGATGCTGGGCGCCAAGATCCGTCGCGTTCCGGGCTAGTACCTGCTGCATGGGCATAAGGACATGCCCGTTGATTTGTTGAAGTCGAGCCGGTTTCCGGCTCGATGTGTGTCCGGCGCCATTTGCGACCGGGCATGAGTACCTTGATAAGGACTGACGTTTCCCATGTTGACCATCGCACTGTCCAAGGGCCGCATCCTTGACGACACCCTGCCGCTTCTGGCTGAAGCGGGCATCGTGCCGACCGAGAATCCGGACAAGAGCCGCAAGCTGATCATTCCCACGACCCAGGACGATGTGCGCCTGCTGATCGTGCGTGCCACCGACGTGCCGACCTATGTCGAGCATGGTGCCGCCGACCTCGGTGTCGCCGGTAAAGACGTGCTGATGGAATACGGCGGTCAGGGTCTGTACGAGCCGCTGGACCTGCAAATTGCCCGCTGCAAGCTGATGACAGCCGGCAAGGTCGGCGCGGTCGAGCCCAAGGGCCGCCTGCGCATCGCCACCAAGTTCGTCAACGTTGCCAAGCGTTACTACGCCGAACAGGGCCGTCAGGTCGACATCATCAAGCTCTACGGCTCGATGGAACTGGCGCCGCTGATCGGTCTGGCCGACAAGATCATCGACGTGGTCGACACCGGTAACACGCTGCGGGCCAATGGCCTGGAGCCACAGGATTTCATTGCGGACATCAGCTCCCGGCTGATCGTCAACAAAGCGTCCATGAAAATGCAGCACGCCCGTATCCAGGCGTTGATCGACACCCTGCGCAAGGCAGTGGAGTCTCGACACCGCGGCTGATTCACCTGCGCGACTCTGAGTCGCGCCGTCTATCCGCCTCATAGCCAGAATTCTCAGGTGCCCAAGCGGATCGAATGTTAGCTTCGGGCGCCTGAGTTTTTTGCCATTCCTATGAGGCTCTCGCTATGACCGCACCGACTGCAATTCGCCGACTCAACGCTGCTGACCCGGATTTTGCGCATCATCTGGATCATCTGCTGAGCTGGGAAAGTGTGTCTGACGACTCGGTCAATCAGCGCGTGCTGGACATCATCAAGGCAGTGCGCGAGCGTGGCGATGCGGCGCTGGTGGACTTTACCCGCCAGTTCGACGGTCTGGACGTGAAGTCCATGGCCGACCTGATCCTGCCGCGCGAGCGTCTGGAACTGGCGTTGACCCGCATTTCCGTGCCTCAGCGTGAAGCCCTGGAAGTCGCCGCCGCCCGCGTGCGCAGCTACCACGAAAAACAGAAGCAGGATTCCTGGAGCTACACCGAGGCCGACGGCACCGTGCTGGGCCAGAAGGTCACGCCGCTGGACCGCGCCGGTCTGTATGTGCCGGGTGGCAAGGCGTCTTATCCGTCGTCGGTATTGATGAACGCGATTCCGGCCAAGGTCGCCGGCGTGACCGAAGTGGTCATGGTGGTGCCGACCCCGCGCGGTGAAATCAATGAACTGGTGCTGGCTGCTGCCTGCATCGCCGGTGTCGACCGCGTGTTCACCATCGGTGGCGCGCAAGCCGTTGCTGCGTTGGCTTACGGCACCGAAAGCGTGCCGAAGGTCGATAAAGTGGTCGGCCCGGGCAACATCTATGTCGCCACCGCCAAGCGCCACGTGTTTGGCCAGGTCGGTATCGACATGATCGCCGGTCCATCGGAAATCCTCGTGGTATGCGACGGCCAGACCGATCCGGACTGGATCGCCATGGACCTGTTCTCCCAGGCCGAGCACGACGAAGATGCCCAGGCGATCCTGGTCAGCCCGGACGCCGAATTCCTCGACAAGGTCGCGGCCAGCATCGCCAAACTGATGCCGACCATGGAGCGCGCTGCAATCATCGAAACCTCGATCAATGGCCGTGGCGCGTTGATCAAGGTGCGCGACATGGAACAGGCCATCGAAGTGGCCAACCGCATTGCGCCGGAACACCTGGAACTGTCGGTTGCCGATCCACAAGCCTGGCTGCCGCAGATCCGCCACGCCGGCGCGATCTTCATGGGCCGTCACACGTCCGAAGCCCTGGGTGATTACTGCGCCGGCCCGAACCACGTGTTGCCGACTTCCGGCACCGCGCGTTTCTCTTCGCCGCTGGGTGTGTACGATTTCCAGAAACGCTCGTCGATCATCTTCTGCTCCGAGCAGGGTGCTTCCGAGCTGGGCAAAACCGCGTCCGTGCTGGCCCGTGGCGAGTCGCTGACCGCCCACGCCCGCAGTGCCGAATACCGCATCGTTGATGAACAAAAGGGAAACTGAACATGAGTAAATTCTGGAGCCCGTTCGTCAAGAATCTGGTGCCTTACGTCCCGGGCGAGCAGCCGAAGCTGGCGAAGCTGGTAAAGCTCAACACCAATGAAAACCCGTACGGCCCATCGCCCAAGGCCTTGGCCGCGATGCAGACCGAACTGAACGACAACCTGCGCCTGTACCCGGACCCCAACAGCGATCTGCTGAAAAACGCGGTCGCCAAGTACTACGGCGTGCAGAGTAACCAGGTGTTCCTCGGCAACGGTTCCGATGAAGTGCTGGCGCACATCTTCCACGGTTTGCTGCAGCATGATCAGCCGCTGTTGTTCCCGGACATCAGCTACAGCTTCTACCCGGTCTACTGCGGGTTGTACGGCATCAAGTTCGACGCGGTGCCGCTGGACGAGCAGTTCCAGATCAACCCGGCGGACTACGCCAAGCCGAACGGCGGGATCATCTTCCCTAACCCGAACGCACCGACTGGTTGCCTGTTGGCGTTGGAGGCTGTTGAACAAATCCTCAAGGCCAGCCCGGATTCGGTGGTGGTGGTCGACGAGGCCTATATCGACTTCGGCGGTGAAACCGCGATCGCGCTGGTGGACCGTTATCCGAACCTGCTGGTCACGCAAACGCTGTCCAAGTCGCGCTCCCTGGCGGGGTTGCGGGTTGGTTTGGCGGTTGGCCACCCGGACCTGATCGAGGCGCTGGAGCGTATCAAGAACAGCTTCAACTCTTATCCGCTGGATCGCATGGCGAATGTCGGCGCCGCTGCCGCGTTCGAGGATCGCGAGTACTTCGACAAGACCTGCCGGTTGGTGATCGAGAATCGTGAGAAGGTTGTTGCGCAGTTGGAAGCGAAGGGTTTTGACGTACTGCCGTCGGCGGCGAACTTTATCTTCGCCCGTCACCCGCAGCATGATGCGGCGGGGCTGGCGGCGAAGTTGCGTGAGCAAGGTGTGATCGTTCGGCACTTCAAGCAGGAGCGGATTGCACAGTTCTTGCGGATTTCGATTGGTACGCCGGAGCAGAATCAGGCGTTGATTGACGGCCTCGGCGACCTTTAAGCCGCCGCTTACCCTGTAGGAGCAAGGCTTGCCCGCGATGAACGGAAACGCGGTAAGCCTGCTGAACCGCGGTGCCTTCATCGCGGGCAAGCCATGCTCCTACAAGGTTTTGTGGGTTACTCGTGATGCGGTTCGCCGAGGAACGTCAGTGAACTGAACAACCCACGACTGCTCACGTCAGCGCTGTCCTTCACCGGCACTTCCACCTGCGCCGAAATCACGTTCAACCCTTCGTTACGCACTAGCACCTGCGCCCGGCCGTTTGCATCGGTTTCGGTACTCAAGGTGTTCGGCGCGTTACGATAGTCGCCCACCAACTTCACGCCTGCCGCCGGTTTGCCATCCAGCAGCACCTGCACGGGCAGGGATTTGCCTGGCCCAACCGTCAGCGGATCGACCTCCGGCAGAATCAGCAACTTCAATTGATCAAGCTTGGGCAATTTCGCCCCCGGTTGATAAATCGCCAGGCTGTATTTGAAAGTCTGGGTCGACTCGATTGCGCCCGGCACTTTGCTGCGTCCTTCGTTGATCCATTTCTTGTCGGCAGTCTGCGACCACATGCCATTGTTCAGGGCTACCGCCAGTACTGCTGGAGGCTTCAGCGGTTGCAGGCGGGCGTGATCGGCCAGACGCTGGACCGTCACCGGAATCATTTTTCCATTGGCGTCATAGGCCCAGGCGCCGCTGATTTTCTGCGCCTTGAAGGCATTGTCTTCGGCGCCGTGGCCGTAAATCACTTCGATGTTGCCACGGCGCTGTTCGGTCCACAGACCGTGGGCCGAGACCTCAGTGGCGAACAGCAAGCCAAGCAGCGCCAGGGATTTGAGAGAGTGCATGGGGACGTCCTTTTACAGAGTGAGTGTCAGGCTGACGGTGAAATTGCGCGGCTCGCCGGGGTTGACCCAGTAATTGCTGTAGGAGCGCTCGAAGTATTTCTCGTCGAAAAGGTTGTTCAGGTTCAGGCACACGGTGACGTTGTCGCTGGCCTTGTAATGGGCCAGCAGATCGACGGTGTGGTACGCGGGCAATTGGAAATCACTGCCGGCTTCGCCCGAGCGATCACCGACGTAAGTGAACGCGGCACCCACGTCTGAGCCGCGCAGTTGACCGTCCTGAAATTCGTACACGCCCAGCAGACTGCCGCTGCGTTTGGCCACGCCGAGAATGCGGCTGCCGGTGGGAATGACCTTGTCGCCTTGTGTCACCTCGGCGTCGATATAGGCGAAGGCACCGATCACCCGTACCGCATCGGTCACTTGCCCGGCGACTTGCAGATCGAAACCCTGGCTGCGCGCCTTGCCCATGGCGCGGCTGGTGTCGGTACCTGGATCGAGGGCGAGGACGTTTTCCTTTTCGATATGGAAGGCGGCGAGGGTGCTGCTCAAGCGCTCGTCGAACAGCTCGCTCTTGATCCCGACTTCGTAGCCGACGCCTTCTTCCGGGTCGAATGATTTGCCGGTGGCATCCAGGCCATTGTTCGGTTTGAACGAGTTGGAGACGTTGGCGAACAGGCCGACTTCAGGCGTCAGTTGATAGAGCAAACCGGCGCGTTGAGTCAGTGCGTCGTGACGCTGGCGGCTCGTGGCGTCACGGGTGTGATCGTCGATGCGTTGCTCGAAATGTTCGAAGCGCGCGCCGAGCATGCCTCGCAGTTTCTCGGTGAAGATGATCTGGTCTTGCAGGTTCAGCGCGTGGCTTTCGACGTGTTCGAAGAAGTCCGTGCCGGAGCGTGCGCCGTTGGGTTTCGGCTGGCCATAAACGGGTTGGTAAATGTCGATGGCGTAAGGGCTGCCGGCAATGGTCGTGACCCGTTCGTCCTTGCGGTAGTTCTCGTATTCACTGCCGATCAGCAGTTCGTGCTGCAAGGTGCCGGTGTCGAAAAAACCGCGCAGTTCGAGTTGGGTAATGCTGTCGTGCCAGTTGTTGTCGCGCTCGCGATAGCGGCGGTTGACGGTGTGGCCATCGGCATTCAGCGGGCGCGACTCCGAGGCGAAACCCCAAAGTTTGCCTTCCTTGTAGTGGCTGGCCAGACGCAGCTGCCAACGGTCGTTGAGCTGATGTTCGAGGGCGGCTTGCAGCTGGTTGTTGTGGTTGTCGATGTTGCCGTCGTTGGGTTCGCCGAGAAAGGTCGAACGGGAAACACCGCTCCAGGTGTTGTTCGGCGCGACGATGCCGCGATCGAAGGTCGAGCTGTGGCGAACGAACTCGCTTTCTACCAGCAGGCGTGTGTCGGGATTGAGTTGCCAACTGAAAGTAGGCGCGACGAACACCCGCTGGCTGTCGATGTGATCGCGGAAGCTGTGGTTGTCCTCGACGGCCAGGTTGACCCGCGACAGTACGTTGCCGTGGTCATCCAGCGGCGTGTTGACGTCCAGGGCCGTGCGGTAGCGGTCCCAACTGCCGGCGCTGGTTTGCAGGGTGGCGAAGGCTTCGGGTTGCGGCTTTTTGGTGACGATATTGACGGTGCCACCCGGATCACCTCGACCATAAAGGCTGGCTGCCGGCCCCTTGAGCACTTCGATGCGTTCGACATTGGCCACGTCCGGCGTGCTCGGATAGCCACGGTTGGCGCTGAATCCGTCCTTGTAGAACTCCGACGTGGTGAAGCCGCGCACGCTGTACTCGTACAGCGTCAGGCCGCCGAAGTTGTTCTGCTTCGACACGCCGCCGGCAAACTCCATCGCGCGTTCGACGCTGGTGCTGCCCAGGTCATTAAGTACGCTGACGGGAATCACGCTGATCGATTGCGGGATGTCGCGAATCGCGGTGTCGGTTTTGGTCGCGCTGGCGGAGCGGGTGGCGCGATAGCCATCGACCGGGCCGGTGGGGGATTCGTAGTCGGACGTGACGCTGATGGCGTCCAGTTCCAGGGCTCGGGAATCTTGGGCGAAGACCGGATCCCCCAGCAGCCCGAGGGCAAGACTTGCCACGGAGGCCTTTATTCGAGACGACATGTTATGTTGTTCCAATTGCTAGAATTGAAACAATATAACATGCCTAATGAGAATGTCTGCTAATGGCTCGAGATTCTCGAGCCGGGCTTAGTTTTCTTCTTTTTCCTTGATCGGCGCGGGCGGCGGACGCAGGCCGATTTCTGCCGTGAGCTTGAGCTCCTTGCTGTTGCGCATGACCTGGATAGTGACTTTGTCGGTCGGTTTGATCCGCGCCACCTGGTTCATCGAGCGTCGCCCGTCGCCGGCCGGTTCGCCGTCGATGGCAAGGATCACGTCGCCCAATTGCAGGCCAGCCTTCTGCGCCGGACCGTCGCGGAAAATCCCCGCGACGACGATGCCCGGACGTCCCGACAGGCCAAAGGATTCCGCCAGTTCCTGGGTCAACGGTTGCACTTCAATGCCCAGCCAGCCGCGAATCACCTGGCCGTGTTCGATGATCGATTTCATCACTTCCATCGCCAGTTTGACCGGAATGGCGAAGCCGATGCCTTGGGAGCCACCGGACTTGGAGAAGATCGCCGTGTTGATGCCGGTCAGGTTGCCGTTGGCATCCACCAGCGCACCGCCGGAGTTGCCGGGGTTGATCGCGGCGTCGGTCTGGATGAAGTCTTCGTAGTTGTTCAGGCCCAGCTGATTACGCCCGGTGGCGCTGATGATGCCCATGGTCACGGTCTGGCCGACGCCAAACGGGTTGCCGATGGCCAGCGCGACATCGCCGATGCGAATGTTGTCGGAGCGGCCGACGGTGATCGACGGCAGGTTCTTCAGGTCGATCTTCAGCACCGCGAGGTCGGTTTCCGGGTCGCTGCCGATGACGCGCGCCAGGGTTTCACGACCGTCCTTGAGCGCCACCACAATCTGGTCGGCGCCGCTGGTCACGTGGTTGTTGGTCAGGATGTAGCCTTCCGGGCTCATGATCACGCCGGAACCGAGGCTCGACTCCATGCGTTTCTGTTTGGGCGAGTTGTCGCCGAAGAAGCGCCGGAACTGCGGATCTTCAAACAGCGGATGGCTGGGTTTGTTGATGACTTTGGTGGTGTACAGGTTCACCACCGACGGCGCGGCGGTGGTCACCGCGTCGGAATAGGACACCGGACCTTGCTGCATGCTGGTGGTTTGCGGGGCTTGCTGCAGATTGACGTCGAGGCTTGGAAGCCCGACCCACTGCGGGTAACGCTGGATGATTAACAGAGCGACAAGCACGCCGGCCAACAGCGGCCAGCCGGAAAAACGCAGCGCCTTGAGCATTAAGCACGTCCTGAGAGAGTTGCAGGCGGAATGAGACCGCTCATAATGACGCGCATTATACGAGGCCGCGCGTGCCTCTGAACGGGATATTTAGGAGTCTTTTATGGCCGTCGCCCTGAGCACCCTGGTCGAAGAAGCCGACCGTTACCTTGGCAGTTCGAAAATTGCCGATTACTGCCCCAACGGCTTGCAAGTCGAAGGCCGGCCGCAGGTGATGCGCATTGTCAGTGGCGTCACCGCCAGCCAGGCCTTGCTCGATGCCGCCGTGGAGGCCAATGCCGATCTGGTGCTGGTGCATCACGGTTATTTCTGGAAGGGCGAAAACCCTTGCATCACCGGCATGAAGCAGCGTCGCTTGAAGACCTTGCTCAAGCACGACATCAGTCTGCTGGGCTATCACTTGCCGCTGGATCTGCACCCGGAAGTCGGCAACAACGTGCAATTGGCGCGGCAACTCGACATCACCGTCGAAGGCCCGCTCGATCCGGACAACCTGAAAATCGTCGGTCTGGTCGGCTCCTTGAGCGAACCGGTGACGCCTCGGGATTTCGCCCGCCGCGTGCAGGAAGTCATGGGCCGCGAGCCCTTGCTGATTGAAGGCAGTCAAATGATCCGCCGCGTCGGCTGGTGCACCGGTGGTGGCCAGGGCTACATCGATCAGGCGGTGCTGGCGGGTGTCGATCTGTACCTCAGCGGTGAAGCATCGGAGCAAACTTTCCACAGTGCCCGGGAAAATGACATCAGCTTCATTGCTGCCGGTCATCATGCTACCGAGCGTTATGGCGTTCAGGCGCTCGGTGACTATCTGGCGCGGCGTTTTGCCCTTGAACACATCTTCATCGATTGCCCGAATCCGATCTGACTCCGCCCGCAATGTGATCGCTTCTGTAGGAGCTGCCGAAGGCTGCGATCTTTTGATCTTGAAAAATCAACGTCAAAAG
>NZ_JBSVXD010000092.1:0-24091 GCF_054070755.1 Pseudomonas sp. SDO5591_S426
GCATTTCAATGTAGGAGCTGCCGAAGGCTGCGATCTTTTAGCTATTGATCCGCCGTCTGCATCCCTGCCCGCGTCGCCTTACCCAGAGTACGCGAGAAGAAGCGCCCCGCTTCAGTCACCAGATTGCGGTGAATGTCTTCCCGGTCGACGCCATCGGCATCGGTGCACAGCGCCGGCATGATGACGATCTGTTCGTCGTTGCACGGCGCCATGAACACGAAGTGCCCTGCTCCCGCCAGCAGCTTGAAGTCCGGCGCGACGGGCAGTTTGCGCGCCAGTGCGGCGGCGTTCTTGTCGAACGGCACCAGTTTGTCGCCATCGCCGCTGTACAGCAGCACCGGCACATGCACGTCGGCAAGGGTGTGACGACCGAATTTCAGGCTGAGCGGCGCCATCAGTAACAGCGCGTGAACACGCGGGTCGGCCACCGGTTGCAAATCATCACGATCGACGATCAGTTCGCCTTGGGTGTTACAGGCATCGCGGTCGTCCGGGCGCTCCTGGCAGTAACGACGCAGGCGATCCAGGTCCGGCGTCGCGCCGGACAGTATCAACGCCGTCTCCCCGCCCGCCGAGTAACCGATCACACCGACCTGGTCAGCATTGACGAACGGCGCGAGCATGCGGTCGCCCAACGTTGCGGTAATCGCTTCGGAAATCTGGATCGGCCGTCCGTAGAGATTGCTCAAGGTGCCGAGTCGGCTGTGGTCCTTGGAGTTGTCGCCGGGATGAATCACCGCCACCACCACAAAGCCCTTGCGAGCCAGCGACGTGGCCAGGTCATGCAGGGCCAATGGCGTTCCGGTGTTGCCGTGGGACAGCATCAACATGGGGAAACGGCCCATGGCGACCTTGGTGTCTTCACCGGCCTCGACCGTATAGCCCTCAAGCTTGCTGGAGTGTTCTTTTTCGCTAGAGGGATAGAAAGCGATGGCGCGCATCGGTTGCAGATCGAGCGGGTCGAGAAAACTCATCTCGTGGTAACCGACGCTCCAGTGAGGATGCGGCGCGGGGGCGGCGTGCACTGAATTCAGGCTGCCAAGCAGGCATATCAGAAGAGTTGCACAAAGACGCATCATCGGATGCCCCACCTGTTACCAGACCATAGACGTTAACCCTTGATTGCATATCCTGGGCCAACCTCTGTAACGACCAGAAACAAAAAACTCCGCATCTGGCACTTGCGTGATCAGAATACAGAGTTTTTTGGGGCATTACCTGAACGGTTGCTGCTTTTACGCAAGCCTTACGCGGCGGCGAACAGTTGCTCGCTGATTTGCGTGTGAGCGTCGCTCATCGCTTTGGTGCGCACTTCGTCACCGTACGCCAGACCATGTGCACGAACGAACTCGATGTCGGTGATGCCGATGAAGCCGAACAGCACTTTCAAGTAGTCTTCGTGGGCAACACCGGTCGCCTGGCCAGCGTGCAGGCCGCCGGAAGTCGAAACGATCACCACTTTCTTGCCGCCGCACAGGCCTTCAGGGCCGGCTTCGGTGTAACGGAAAGTCTGACCGGCAACGGCAATGCGGTCGATCCAGGCTTTCAGTTGAGTCGGGATGGTGAAGTTGTACATCGGCGCTGCAATCACGACGGCGTCGGCGGCGAGGAATTCGGCCAGGGTCTGGGCGCTCAGTTCGGCTTCGTGCTGTTGTGCGGCGTTGCGCAGCTCAGCGGTGGTGCCGGCAGCAACCAGAGTAGTGGCGGAGAAGTGGCTGATGGCATCGGCGGCCAGGTCGCGGTAGGTTACGACGGCGGTTGGCTCGGCGGCTTGCCAGGCTTTGACGACTTCGCCACTCAGCAGACGGGAAGCCGAGTTGTCACCAAGAATGCTCGAATCGATATGCAGCAGTTTCATGTGGGATCTCCAGGTGAGGATCGCCGCCAGGGCGATCTGATGGAGACAATCCTACAGACGAAACCAATAGCTGATTAGAGTGCAACAATGCGATAGTTTGTCTCACTGATAGAACGATTGAGTAACGCCAATGCAAGATCTTAATGACCTCTATTACTTCGCCAAAGTCGTCGAGGCCGGTGGCTTCGCGGCCGCCGGGCGTTTGCTGGGGATTCCCAAGTCGCGGCTGTCACGGCGTATTGCAGAGTTGGAAGAGCGTCTTGGCGCGCGTTTGTTGCAGCGTACCACCCGGCAACTCAAGCTGACCGCCGTGGGCGAACGCTACCTGCGCCACTGTCAGGCGATGTTGCTGGAAGCCGAAATGGCCGACGAAGCCGTGGCCAGCATGTCCAGCGAGCCACGAGGACGCTTGCGGGTTTCATCTCCCGTCGGATTGGCTCACGAAATGCTGCCGGAGGTGATCAGCAACTTCCTGGAGAAGTACCCGCAAGTGCAGTTGGAGGTGATGCTGGTCAACCGGCGCGTCGATCTGGTGACCGAAGGTGTCGACGTGGCTCTGCGCGTACGTGAACCGGGCGACGAAGACCCGCTGCTGGTCACGCGCCGGTTGCGTCAGGCACAGATGCTCGTGGTGGCCAGTCCTGCATTCCTGCAAGGGCGTGACATTAACCGGCCCGAGGACCTGAAAAACCTGCCGGTGCTCGGCGCCCTCGAACCCGACCGCATGGTGCATATTCGCCTGGTGTCTGGCCAAGGCAAAAGCTTCGAACTGGCCCTTGAAGCGCGACTGGGCATCGACGATTTCATCGTGCGCAAGACCTGCGCGCTCGCCGGGCAAGGTTTTACCACGCTGCCGATGATGTACTGCGAGCAGGAACTGGCGAACGGTTCGCTGGTGCAACTGCTGCCGGACTGGTCGCTGCCGGGTGGCTGGTTGCAAGCGGTCTATCCTCACCGTCGCGGCGTGATGCCGGCCGTGCGGGCCTGGCTCGACCATTTGATCGAAACATTCAATGCCTGCGGGGATCGTTTGATATGAAGTCAGGACGCATGAGCGAAGCGGATGTCGCGGCCTTTTGCCTGGCCTTGCCGGGCGCACGGGAAGATTACAAATGGGGTGGCGTGCGGGTATTTTCGATTGCCGGGAACAAGATGTTCGCCTTGCAAAATTTGCGTGGCGATTCCCTGGCGTTCAAGGTCGACAAGGATCTGTTTCTCGGTCATTGCGACCGACCGGGCATTCATCCGGCGCCTTATCTGGCGCGTGCCCAGTGGATCATCATGGCAACGCCCTACCCTTTGGGCGCCGAAGAACTGCAAGGTCTGTTGCAGCGTTCCCATCAACTGGTGGTCAGCAAACTGCCCAAGCGTACTCAGGTCGGGCTGCTGCTCTGATTCCTTCTTTTATTAGAACTTAGAACAACGCGAACAGCTGCGCGCCGAGGAACAACTGGTCGATCCAGAACACCTGGTGCAGCAGCACAATGAGCCAGAACACCACTTGAAACGAGACTTTGCGCGTCTTGTGTCGAAACACCTGTTGCGCGAGCAACGCACCCGGCCAGCCGCCGGCGAATTCCAGGGCATGCAGCACGTTTTCCGGGGTTCGCCTTTGATCGGCGCGGGCATTGCGTTTGTCGCTCCAGTACAGCAAAAACGCCAGCACGCTGACGATGCCGTAGGCTGCCAGCGGTATCAGCGACACCCCTCGCAGCCACAACGACATCGAACCGAACAACGGCAGCGCGCACAGGATCGCAAACACCAGCAGTTTCAGCCGGGGATTGCGGATCTCGCCTCCGGAGTTACGCCCGGGGTTGTTGCGCGCGCTGGAGTCACTCATGGCTTGGCCGCAGTCCAGTCGACCCAGCCAAACTGCCAGGTGGCCAGAATCAGCAGGCCGAACGCGATGCGATACCAGGCGAACGCCGCATAGCTGTGGCTGGCGATGAACTTGAGCAAGCCCCGAACAGCGATCATCGCGAAGATGAATGCCGTGACGAAGCCGATCGCGAACACCGGGAAGTCAGACGGCACGAACAGGTCGCGGTACTTGTAGCCCGAATACACCGCCGCGCCCACCATGGTTGGCATGGCCAGGAAGAACGAGAACTCGGTGGCGGTCTTGCGCGACAAGCCGAACAACAAACCGCCGATGATCGTCGAACCGGAGCGCGATGTGCCCGGAATCATTGCCAGGCACTGGGCGAAACCGACTTTCAGGGCATCTTTCCAGGTGATGTCGTCGACGGTTTCGGCATGCACTTCATGTTGGCGTTTTTCAGCCCACAACATGACGATACCGCCCACTACCAACGCAGTGGCCACCGTGATCGGATTGAACAGGTAGTGGTGAATCAGGTCGGCGAAAATCACCCCCAGTACCACGGCCGGCAGGAAGGCGATCAGCAGATTGGCGGTAAAGCGTCGAGCGCTCGGCTGGGTTGGCAAACCGATGACGACGTCGAAAATCTTCCGGCGAAATTCCCACACCACCGCCAGGATTGCCCCGAGCTGAATAATGATGTTGAACGCCATGGCGCGCTCGCCGCCGAAGTTGAGCAGGTCAGCGACAATGATCTGGTGCCCGGTACTCGAAATGGGCAAAAACTCCGTCAGCCCCTCTACAACCCCAAGAATCAAAGCCTGAAAGGCAGTCCAAAGATCCATCAATCCCCCAAAAGGCTATGCGTCGACGCATGCCCCGTTAGTATTTTACAAAGCGTTTATCGCGCTTAGCGTAGTTGAAATTCCACGAGCGCAAGATCCCCGCCGCCTCTGAAAAACCCGTGAAAAATCAATTTGTATTCAGGTTTTACCGCGCGGGGCCGAAATCCTATCAGACAAGTCTGAAAAGCGCTGCCGCGTTATCGGACCTGCCAGGATGCTGGCGATCAATCATTACAAAAACAAGAAACCCCAGAACAAGAAATCGGAGCACCGCGTTATGAACAGCTTGCGCAATATGTCGATCAGCCGCCGTTTGTGGCTCATCCTGATCGTGGCCGTCATGATGCTGTTGGCCTTGGGCGTGATGATGCTCAAGCAGATCCACGATGATTTGTACGACGCCAAGGCGCAGAAGACCCAGCATGTGGTGCAGACCGCCAGCGGCGTTCTCAGTTATTACCAAGGCCTGGAAACCGCCGGCACCCTGACCCGCGAAGCCGCGCAGAAACAGGCGTTGACCGCTATTCGCGGCCTGCGTTACGACCAGAATGATTACTTCTGGATCAACGATCTGACGCCCGTGATGGTCATGCACCCGGCCAACCCCAAACTCGACGGCCAGAACCTGTCTGCGATCCGCGACCCGGACGGTTTTGCGGTGTTCAACGAAATGGTTGCCGTCGCCAAGAGCAAAGGCGCCGGGATCGTCAATTATCGTTGGCCGAAGCCCGGTGCCAGCGCACCGGTCGAGAAAACCTCCTACGTCAAATTGTTCGAACCGTGGGGCTGGGTGATTGGCTCGGGCGTGTACATCGATGACATGCAGGCCGAGTTCTACGGACAGGTCTGGGAAGCTTCTCTGATCGGCCTGGCCATCGCACTGATCATGGTGGCGCTGGTGATGCTGATTGCCCGCAGCATCGTCCGCCCGTTGCAGGAAACTGTGAACGCAATGGCCAATATCGCCAGCGGCGAAAGCGACCTGACCCGCAGCCTCGACACCCACGGCCAAGACGAAGTCACGCAACTGGCGCGGCACTTCAATGCCTTCACCACCAAGCTGCGGCTGGTGATCGGTGAGTTGCAGGTGTCGGCGAGCGCCCTCGGCCAGTCGTCCAGCGAATTGGGCAATGACGCCACTCAGGCCCAGCAACGCAGTCAGCAACAGTCGCAGCAGATGGAGTTGGTGGCCACGGCTATCAATGAAGTGACCTACGGCGTGCAGGACGTGGCGAAAAACGCCGAGCATGCCGCCAGTGAAATGCGCGATGCCGAAGCGCAGGCGCAGCAAGGCCAGATCAACATCGACGGCAGCCTGCAACAGATCGACACGCTGTCTTCGACGATCGATCAGGCCGTGGAAGTGATCCGTACGCTGGCCGCCGAAAGCACCCAGATCGGCAGCGTTCTGGAAGTGATCCGTTCCATCGCCGAGCAAACCAACCTGTTGGCCCTCAACGCTGCAATCGAGGCTGCCCGGGCCGGTGAGCAAGGTCGCGGTTTCGCGGTTGTGGCGGATGAGGTTCGTCTGCTGGCCCAGCGCACTCAAAAGTCCACGGCAGAAATCCAGTCGATGATCGAACGCTTGCAAGCCCATTCCGAAGCGGCGGTCAAAGTCATTGGCGACAGCAGCCGCGCCTCGCAACTGACCATTGAACAGGCCGGTCTGGCCGGTGCCAGCCTGAATGCCATCGGCCAGGCGCTGCGCAACCTCAACGGACTGAACGCCTCGATCGCCAGCGCGACGTTGCAGCAGGCGCATGTGGTCGAGGACATCAACCAGAACGTCACGCAAGCCGCCGGGCTCTCCCACAGCACCGCATTGGCAGCGGAACAGTCCAGCGTGGCGAGTGTGCGACTCAAGGGCTTGAGTGAGCAACTGAACGGATTGCTCAAGCAGTTCCGGGTGTAATTCCAGAAAAAATTGCAGCCTGCGGCAGCTCCTAAAGAACAAGGCGTTCACCTGTAGGAGCTGCCGAAGGCTGCGATCTTTTGATCTTCAAACCAAATACCGCTGCCTGCGGTTACAATCCGCCCCCAAATTCGATTTACCCAAGGAACCTCCATGTCCGGGCTTGAACTGTTTGCCGCCACCCTCGGTGTCATTGCCGTCTGGTTGACGGTCAAGCAGAACCCCTGGTGCTGGCCAATCGGTCTGGTCATGGTGCTGATTTACAGCTGGATCTTTTTCGAAGTGAAGCTGTATTCGGACATGTTGCTGCAAGTAATCTACGCGGCCCTGCAGATCTATGGCTGGTGGCAATGGACCCGTGCAGGCGATGCGCGACAAGGGCGCGAGGTTACCCAACTCGATGGCCGATCGGTGATGTTCGGTCTGCTCGTCGGCGCCGCTGGCAGCTTGATGCTGGGCGCGGCCATGGCGCACTGGACCGACGCCGCGCAACCCTGGCTCGATGCAGCCCTTACCGGTTTCAGCCTGGTCGCGCAACTGTGGATGGCGCAGAAACGCGTTCAATGCTGGCCATTGTGGATCGTCGTGGATGTGATCTTCGTGGGGCTATTTGTCTACAAAGGAATGTACCTGACCGCCGCTTTGTACGGCTTGTTCCTGTTGCTCGCCGTGCAAGGCTGGCGTGAATGGCGTACCGCCCCGGCGTTGCGCACATGAAGGTCCTGGTGCTCACAGGCCCTGAATCCAGCGGCAAGAGTTGGTTGTCGGCCGAGTTGCAAGCGCATTTCGGTGGGTTGCTGGTGGGCGAGTACGTGCGCTGGTTTATCGAGCAGGAGCAGCGAGACACGTGCCTGGCCGATATCACCGACATTGCCCGGGGCCAGTTACGCTGGGAGGACGAGGCCCGCGCCCGGCAACCAGAACTGCTGATCCTTGATACTCACCTGTTGAGCAACATGCTCTGGAGCCGGACGTTGTTTGGCGATTGTCCGCCCTGGATCGAGCAGGCGTTGCTGGCCCGGCAGTACGACTTGCATCTATTGCTATCACCGGAAAACGTCGACTGGACGGATGATGGCCAGCGCTGCCAACCGGCACTGACCGAACGCCAGGCATTTTTCAACGACACCCAGGCCTGGCTGGAGCAGCATCGAAGAGTTGTTCAGATTCTGCGTGGCGACTGGGCTGATCGTCGGGTTCAGGCCTTCGAAGCCGTGTCGAGGTTGCTCGCGCCCTTTCCCTGATTCTGGGGAGATTTCCCCAGCGCTTTCCCCTGTTTTGGGGGGAAAGTGTCCGTTCCTGAAACACACTCCCTGCCGCAAACCGCCTGTTTCAGCACCCGTGTCATGTTTCGGCCCTGGTTGTTAACCCATTGAAACACGTCCTCGCAAACCATTGTTCTAGAGCATCGCAAGCGCTTTGGCCGGCTGCAGGCCCTCTGTGGTGTCTCAGCGTTGAAACAGCCGAAAATTCTCTTTCCCGGACAAAATCGGCAAGCGATTGAATTTCAACAGTATTCGAAAAGCGGCACAGCTTTCGCTCTCTCCTTCACAACGCTGACTAGGGCCAGCCCACAAGAAGAAGGAATTGCACCGTGGGGACTTTCAAAAAAGGCATGACCTGCCTACTGCTGATAGGAAGTGCCGCAACGTCGGTACTCACGTTCAATGCCCACGCCGAAGGCGACGGCACAATCGTTTTGACTCGCGATGTCCAGGCCGTGCATTTCGGTCGCAATGGCGGCAAGGACCCAAACCCTACCACCGTCAATGCCAATCCTTCAGCACGAGTGACCTCGGTACTCAATAGCACCGAGCTGAGCGATGGCGACTTCGCAAACATCGCCAGCGGCAAATCCATCGCTGTCAACAACATCAATAAAAACAGTCCTGGCTTTCAAGGCTTGAATACGGTCACCAACCCGAACGGTATGCCCGGCATGGGCTCAGGTCATCAGGGCGGTAGTGGCAACGCGATTTCAGGCACCATCAACCGCGCAATGAGTTCCGGCCTCGCCCCTCTGGGCAGACTGGCTGGAGGTCAATGACATGAATCGTTCCGTCCTTTTCCTTGCCCTGCTCGGCTGTGCCAGCGCCATGGCCGACTCGGGAATCAGCTCGGTCAACAACGCCACCCTTCAAGATTCCGGCACCCAATACAGAGGCAACTTCAACATCAACCAGGCCGCCGGTGATCAACAGCAGCAGGCCAACGTTCGTGCAATTGCCATCGGCACCGAAGCCGGGGCGACCACCATTGTTAACCAAAAACTCAATACGCCCGCCAATCCGTCGATGAACGCGACGGCCACCATCGGCGGCACTTCTTTCAGTAATGGCAACGGTGTGCTGGGCGTCAACCAGAGCGCCGGGGCCAACAACCAAATGGCCAACGCCATGCGCATCAGCATCAGTGCTGCGCCGCAAGCCGTTGACGATAGCGCCCTTTCTCAACAGAACGTGGCGTTGCTACCAAGCTCAGGAGCAACTGGTACCCCAACCGGCAGTCGCCAGGTCGTGACAAGCGACCAGGCCTTCACCGGCAGCCGAGGGGTAATCCAGGTGAACCAGAGTGCCGGGGTGGGGAACCGAATGGCTAACACCCTGAGCATCCGGGTCGCTGACTGACCCAAACGCAGTGCGATTGGAAAGTACCAACACTTAACCAACTAATAAGCACGGAGAAACACCATGAAACCTACAATGGCCTTGAAACCACTGGTTTTCGCTCTCGCAGCAGTGATGGCAATCGCAGCACAAGCAGGCGGTCGTGATGATGATCACGGTCATGGCAATGGTCACGGTAACGGTCATGGCAACAACCATGAACCAAAAGGCCCAACTCTGGAACAAATTCTGCAGATCAGTGCCGGTGCCGGGGCCACCGTCATGGATCAACAAAGCAGCTCCGGCAACTCAGTCCTGAACCAAGGCACCAAAAATGGTGCTGCAGTGGATAGCTCGCTGAACGGCTCCAACGGCAACATGGGCGCCAACGTTGCAGCCGGCGACGGCAACCAACAAGATAACGCCGCCGCCCTGGCCACTGCTGACGAAAGCTTCATCTTCGGCACCGCAGTCGCTGCCTCGAGCGCTACTCAACTCAATGGTGGCAACACCGTTCTGAACTCGTCCAACACCAACGCCGCGTCCCTGAACAACGCCGGCAACAACGGCTCCGGCAACATCGGCATCAACGTAACCTCCGGCAACTTCAACCAACAGAAAAACAACCTGGCCATCGCCGTATCGGGCGGCCGTGTAGCACAAGCTGCTGCTGCGGCCAACCAATCGTCCACCGGCCTGTCTGTCACCAACGCCGCTACTCAGGCTTACACCAAAGATACCCTCGTGGGTACCTTTAACGCTGCTGGCGTATTCGTAGCGGCAGGCACTGCGACTACCGAAGGCGACAATCACGGTGGCGGCAACCATGGTGGTGGCAACAACCACAACAACGACCGTGGCGGCAACAACGGTGGCGGCAACCATGGCGGCAACGGCGATACCACGTCCGATTTCGTTGCTGTTGGCGTGTTCGGTCTGGCTGGTGTAACCACCCAACAAGTGATGACTCCAAACGGCTGGAAAAACCCTGTAACCAACACTGCTACAATGACCAACTCGATGAATGGCTTCTCCGGCAACGGCGGCGCCAACGTATCGTCTGGTGTAGGCAACCAACAAAGCAACTCGCTGTCCATCGCTGCAGGTTGCAGAGCCTGCCTGTAATCGCGATCGAAATGAAAGCCCCGGCAACGGGGCTTTTCCTCAGTCCGCAAAGGCGTATCGATCATGCGTAAGTCTGCACTCATCGCCCTCCTCTGCCTGTCTGGCCTGACCGAGGCCGCACAGATGTCAGTGGCCGCCCTTCCTGGCGGCACACTCATCTATAAGCAGGTACAGAGTCTGCGTGAGCGCAAGTTCAGCAACATAGTCGAACAGAAAACCGATTTCAGTTGCGGCGCCGCCGCACTGGCAACGATTTTACGCCAGGCCTATTGGCTCGACGTCGATGAAGAGCACATCATCAAAGGCATGCTGGTCAATGCAGACCAGGACCTTGTCCGTACGCAAGGTTTCTCCATGCTGGACATGAAGCGCTACATAGAAAGCATCGGCATGCGTGCCCGGGGCTACAAGATCCCACCTGAAAAGCTCGACGCAGTAACGATTCCGGTGGTGGTACTGACGGAAGTTCGCGGCTACAAGCACTTCGTGGTGTTGCAGCGTGCTGACAAGAACTGGGTCTATATCGGCGACCCGGTGCTCGGTCACAAACGCTACTCCCATGATGACTTTGTCAAAGGTTGGAACGGAATTGTCTTCGCTATCGTTGGTCCCGGTTACGAAAAAACCAATGCACTACGCAGCCCACCGGAACCGCTGACAGCCAAGAACAAGCTGGATAACTTCAACCCGGTCAAAGATGCTGAATTGATGGACTTTGGTTTCATACAGAGCGACTTCTTTTAATCGCCTACAAGAAGATATGGAGCAGGATGCTCCGGGAGCAGCAAATGAAAACCTCATATTGGGTGGCCGCCGCCTGTCTGGTAGCGAGCACCTCAGGTTTTGCCAATGGATTCAAACCCATCGAAATCAAGGATCAGGAGCTTGCCGAACTGCGTGGCCGGTATGTCATGCCAGGACGGATCATCAGCTTCGGTGTTGTAATGAGCAGTACCTGGCGCAACGCCAGTGGCGATCTGATCGGGGCGACTACCTCCATGCAGATCCAGGCCGCAACGGTCAAACCCGAATTCTACGTGTCAACGTACAGTCAGTCCGGTAACGGCGGCTCTTCTCAACAAGGCACCGGCAGCGTGGTTGGCGGCGCAGGCTTGAATGGCACGCAAGGCATCACCCAGAGCGTACGCGCCGCAGGTGACGGCAACAGCGCTTACAACAACATCGCTATCGATGTGAAAGAGGCCAACTCGGCCCCGGCACTGGTACCCGCTCAAGGTCAGGCGTTGATGGCCGGCCAAACCATCACCGGCAGCAATGCTGCAGGCAGCATCGCGGTTTCCGCAACCAATGGCGGCGTGCAAATGGCCATCCAGGCCAACAACAATCAAGGTTCGGCCATTCAACAAGTCGCCCAGGGTGGGCTGCTGCAAAACACCCGTTTGCTGGGCAATAGCAACATGGTCAGTAACCTCACCCAGCTCAATGTGGTCCTCAATAATAATGGCCCAAGTGCTGGCGCATTGGACTGCAACCTGAATCAACTCGCCGCCCTTCGCACCTTGGGATATTGAACTACGCTGAGTCTCGACCATTGGGCATAACAAGGGACGGCTTAATTCATGTATCGATCAGTATCACTGCGTGCAGTTGTATGTTTGAGCACTCTGTTCCCGGCGGTGATGGTGCAGGCAGCACCGGATGCGGAAGTAGAGCTTCTGAAACAGGAACTTCTGGAGTTGAAGCAACGATACGAAGTACAACAAAAAGCCCTGGCGGTACTCGAGCAACGGGTCCGCCAGGTAGAAGAACAACCGGCATCCCCTCCTCCAAAACGCCTGGCCAAGTCACCGGCAGACATGAAAGGCAACTCGCAAGTCGCGGTCGGCACTGGCGCCGCAGCCGCTTCAGGGGGAGCAGCCGGGGGTGGCAGTTCCTATGGACAGTCGCTGGCAGACGATTCTCAACCGGCACAAAGCGTTTCCAACCTGTATGACGAGGCCAGCGGATTCTTCGGCGGCGGCAAGTTCAGCGTGGAAACCGGGCTGACCTACTCCCGGTACGATACCCGCCAGCTGATCCTTAACGGATTCCTCGCACTGGACTCGATCTTTCTGGGCAACATCAACCTTGACCGGATCAAGGCCGATACCTGGACGCTTGACCTGACCGGTCGCTACAACTTCAACAACCGCTGGCAGTTCGACTTGAACGTGCCGGTGATCTACCGCGAATCCACTTACCAGTCAGGCGGCGGCAATGGCGGTTCCGCAGGCGTGACAACCGAAGAAACCGTGACCCGCGATCCGGAGATCGGCGACGTCAACTTCGGTATTGCCTATAAGTTCCTCGACGAGTCGGTCAACACGCCGGATGCCGTAGTCACCTTGCGTGTCAAGGCACCTACCGGCAAGGACCCGTTCGGCATCAAGCTGCGTCAGGTGGACGCCAACTCCAACCTGTTCGTACCTGACACACTGCCTACCGGTAATGGCGTCTGGTCGATCACACCGGGCATCTCTCTGGTCAAAACGTACGATCCGGCCGTGCTGTTCGGTAGCTTGTCCTACACCCATAACTTCGAGGAGTCCTTCGACGACATCAGCTCCACTGTCGGCCAGAAAAACCCGGGCAAAGTGGACATCGGCGACAGCTTCCAGCTCGGTGCCGGTATTGCATTCGCCCTGAACGAAAAGATGAGTATGTCGTTCTCGGTGTCTGATGTGGTGCAACGCAAGAGCAAAATCAAACAGGATGGCGGGGATTGGGAGTCTGTCACTTCCAGCGACGCCAACGCCGGCTACTTCAACATCGGCATGACCATTGCCGCTACGGATAACCTGACGATCGTACCCAACCTGTCCATCGGCATGACGGACGATGCCCCGGACTTCCAGTTCAGCCTGAAATTCCCGTACTACTTCTGACCCACGATAAAAAGCCCCGCTGCGACATCATCGCAGCGGGGCTTTTTGTTGTGTTGCGTTCAGCGGATCTGATGTTTGTGCAACAACCGATAGAACGTCGGCCGCGACACACCCAGGACTTTGGCGGCGACGCTCAGGTTGTCGCTATGTCTGTTCAGCACATCGCACAACGCCTGGCGTTCGGCCCGGGTCTTGTAGTCTTCCAGCGTGCCCATCGGCGTGGCGACGGCCTGCTGGCTGATCAGCCCCAGGTCGCGCGCCTCGATCTGCCGCCCTTCGGCCAGTACCAACCCGCGGCGTACCCGGTTAGCCAGTTCACGAACATTGCCCGGCCAGTCATGTTTACCCATGGCGATCAAGGCGTCTTCGCTGAAACTGCGCGGACGACGACCGGTTTCATGACTGTAGAAATGGGAGAAGTGGTTGGCCAGCATCGACAGGTCGCCGTGACGCTCACGCAATGGCGCTGTCACGACTTGCAGCACGTTCAAGCGATAGTAGAGATCTTCACGGAAGCGTTTTTTCTCGATCGCGGCCTCAAGGTCGACGTGGGTCGCCGCCAGAACCCGCACATCCACCGGAATCGGCTGGCTGCCGCCCACCCGCTCGATGTGTTTTTCCTGAAGAAAACGCAACAGGTTGGCCTGTAGCTCCAAGGGCAGGTCACCGATTTCATCCAGAAACAAGGTTCCGCCGTTGGCCGCTTCGATCCGCCCGACCTTGCGTTGATGGGCGCCGGTAAAGGCTCCTTTCTCGTGACCGAACAGCTCGGACTGGATCAGGTGCTCGGGAATCGCGCCGCAGTTGATCGCAACAAAGGGTTTACTGTGACGCTGGGACTGCCGGTGCAAAGTGCGGGCCACCAACTCTTTGCCGGTGCCGCTTTCACCGCGAATCAAAATCGGAGACTCAGTGGGCGCCAATTTGCTCAGCAACTTACGCAACTCGCGTATCGGCTTACTGTCGCCCAGCAATTCATGTTCGGGCTGATCAATGTGCACCGTGCCCTGCCCGCGCAGGCGCGCCATGCCGAACGCCCGGCCCAGCGTGACCTGGACTCGGGAGACATCGAACGGCAAGGTATGGAAGTCGAAAAACCATTCACAGACAAAGTCGCCGACATTCTGCAAACGCAGGACATCCTGCGTCAGGACGGCAATCCACTCGGTGCCGCTGCGGCTGATCAGCTCTTTGACGGCATCCGGGCGCTCCAGGTGAAAAGGCTGCAAGCGTAACAAGCCCACATCGCAGGTTCGGTCGGCAGCGTGTTCCAGTGAACAGCTGTCAACATCCCAACCCACAGAGCGTAATCCCGGTAACAGACGATGACAGTCGTCACAGGGATCAACCACTAATAGACGTCGTAAGGCAGGCGCTTCGCTCATGACTGTTCCTTGGCGCCAAATTCTAGGAAATATTATTAAAAACAGTCATTTGGCGGACCTGGCTGTAACATTAGCAAGAATTTGACGTAGCCTTGTACCGTTTGACTATAGGGTTGTTGCTTAAATAGTTATAAGAACAAGTTTTGTTAGTTGCCTAACGAGTCCAATCTTTCATTCAGCTTTCAAAACAGGGTCTTGTAGCGTGACTTTGAAAGAAAGTTGAAATTTCTTTTGTTTGTGTGTGACCCGAACCCCGGTTGCGGGCATCAGTACAAGTAACCTGCCGAACGGTAAGCCCAACCGTCGGCACATCACTTGATTGGGCATACAGAGAGAACATCCCATGAACGCCCCGCTCCGCATCAACGAAGCTCTTTTGATTGCCGACCGCGCATTCCAGCCTTTCCAATGCGTGGCCTGGGCGCCACAGGACGGCAACGGCGAACTCAGCCTGACCGTGATCGATCGCACCAACAACAGTATAGGCCGCAAGCAGATTCCAAGCAGCGCCTACACCGACCCGGAGCAGCTTGAACGCTTGCTGAAACAAGCTCGTGAAGAGTTGAGCCAGGAAGGTTACAAGCTGCAATCGTGGTCGATGCCGCACTGATCGTTTTGCGGATTACTCCGGAGTAATCCGCGCCCTTCCTACCGCCGTCGTTAGTTACCTGGTTTAACGACCACCAGCACTTGCAACACTTCATTATTTGAACTAGCGCACGCTGAATTCTTTGCACGCTTGCCATTGGTTCGAAAAGACACTGTTGTGGCACACAGCGACTCTCCACCTGTTAGTTATGTCAGTTGTGCATTCACGCATTCAGGGATTGAATGTTCTTCCTATAAAGTCGCCATCCCAACTTCTGGACAAAGACGACTCGCAAGGAGATGCGTGCATGTCAACCCAGTCCGTTCTGGCCTTCCCGACAACCTTCAGTAACGCCGGGATCCTCGATACCACCTTCGCCAACGGTGGCAATACCCAAGTGTACTTCGCCGGTAGCGTTTCAAGCATGGCCAACGGCGTCGCCATCGATTCCCAGGGTCGCCTGTTGGTCGCGGCCAAGGTCGGTATGCCGGACGGCAGCCGCTTCGGGCTGGCCCGGTTGCTGGAGGACGGTTCGGCGGACCTGGCATTCGGCAAACAAGGCAGCGTTGTCGGACAATTCGAGCCTGGCTTCGAAGCCATGGCCGGCAAGGTCAGGGTGTTGCCCGACGGCCACATCCTGATCGTTGGCCTGCACTACGAAAATGCCCACCGCACACTCCCCGCCCTGGCGTTATTTGACCCACAAGGCTGTCCGGTTCAAGGGTTTGGCGACAACGGTCGCTGCGTCGTGCGATTGCCGGGCAATCTGTCCCACGGGGTTCGTGATGCCTGGCTGCCGCCCGGTGTACCAGGAGCCGAAGCCTGCGATGCAAGCATTCAAGAGGACGGTCGGATCCTGTTGATAGCCAATCATCACTTCGAACTGGCGGACCATACCGGCCTGCTTATACGGCTGGATAGCGACGGCTCGCTGGACATGTCCTTCAATGGTCTCGGTTTCGTCATTGTTCGGCACTTATTGATGAACACCTGGCTCAGCACGCTGATGCTGCAACAGGACGGCCGGATTCTGGTGGGTGGGTCAATCAATTTCCCCGAAGAAGGTTTGCTGGCTCGCTATCATTCGGATGGCAGCCTTGACGAGCGTTTTGCCGTGGATGGCTTCATGAGCTTCAAAGCACAGGGGCAAAGTGCTCAGATCACCCAGATCGTCCAGCAAGACAACGGCGACATACAGTGTCTTGGCAGTAGCCGTGATCCGATGCGCTGCCTTTCACTGAGGGTGCACAGCAATGGCCGGCCAGACATTCACTGCAATGGCGGTGTGTCACAATTGCTGGAAATCGGCCGCAGCGGCTGCCAATGGACCGCCGCCCAGGTACAACCGGATGGCAGCGTGGTCACGGCCGGAGCAACCATTGGTGGTGTCGAGGCCGATTTCATTCTTGGCCGATACCTGGCTGATGGACAACTCGACTGTGAATTTGGCAACGGCATCGGATGGATTCGTACACGCCTGGGACACAGTCTCGATACGGCAACTTCAGTGGCTGTTCAGCCTGATGGAAACATCATTGTTGGCGGCTACTCATTAGATGGCAACTATCGGGCCGTCGTCGCACGCTATATGGGTTAGCAAGATAGATTTTTCCTGCACTTGATCTTCTGTTCCGGTTACGGCAACTTGCGCGCTTCTAAAGATAAGGAGTAGCCGATGTCCGGTTCCATGGCCCAGGCGTTCGCGCATAACTTTCTCGGCAACTCACCCCGCTGGTATAAGGCCTGTATTCTCGGCTTCCTGATTCTCAATGCCCTGGTGCTATGGACTGTGGGTCCGGTGGCAGCGGGCTGGCTGTTGGTGCTGGAGTTCATTTTTACCCTGGCCATGGCGCTCAAGTGTTATCCGCTGATGCCGGGTGGTTTGTTGCTGGTTGAAGCGCTGTTGTTGAAAATGACCACGCCGCAAGCGCTCTATGACGAGCTGCTGCACAACTTCCCGGTGATCCTGCTGCTGATGTTCATGGTGGCGGGCATCTACTTCATGAAAGACCTGCTGTTGTTTCTGTTCTCGCGCTTGCTGCTCGGCGTTCGCTCCAAGGCGCTACTGGCGTTGATGTTCTGCTTTTTGTCGGCGTTCCTGTCGGCGTTTCTCGATGCCCTGACCGTCACCGCCGTGATCATCAGCGCCGCCGTGGGTTTCTATTCGGTGTATCACCGCGTTGCCTCCGGCACCGATCCGCGTCAGGACAGCGAGTACGGCGATGACCAGAATTTGCCCACGCTGCATCATGGCGACCTGGATCAGTTCCGCGCTTTCCTGCGCAGCCTGCTGATGCACGGCGCAGTCGGCACCGCACTGGGTGGCGTTTGCACGTTGGTGGGCGAACCGCAGAACCTGCTGATCGGCCATGAGATGGGCTGGCACTTCTCTGAGTTCTTTCTGAAGGTCGCTCCGGTGTCCTTGCCAGTGCTGGTGGCAGGCCTGGTGACCTGCGTCATTCTGGAAAAGGTGCGCTGGTTCGGTTACGGCACGCTGCTGCCGGACAACGTACGCGCCGTGCTGGCCAACTACGCTGACGAAGACAATGCCGAGCGTACTTCGCGTCAACGTGCCGCGCTCATCGTACAAGGCGTGGCTGCGCTGATTCTGATCATCGCACTGGCATTCCACGTTGCCGAAGTGGGCCTGATCGGTTTGATGGTGATTGTATTGATCACAGCGTTCACCGGCATTACTGACGAACATCGCCTCGGCACCGCATTCAAGGATGCCATGCCGTTCACAGCGTTGCTGGTGGTGTTTTTCGCCGTGGTGGCGGTAATCCACGATCAACATCTGTTTACGCCGCTGATCCAGTGGGTGCTGGCTCTGCCGGCCGATCAGCAGCCAGGCATGCTGTTCATCGCCAACGGTCTGCTCTCGGCCATTAGCGACAACGTGTTCGTGGCGACCATTTACATCACTGAAGTCAAACGCGCCTTCCTTGCCGGTGAAATGACCCGCGAACATTTCGAGACATTGGCCATTGCGATTAACACCGGCACCAACCTGCCGAGCGTGGCCACACCGAATGGTCAGGCGGCGTTCCTGTTCTTGCTGACGTCGGCGATTGCACCACTGATTCGCTTGTCCTACGGACGGATGGTGTGGATGGCGGTGCCGTACACCGTGGTGATGGGGATTTTGGGCTGGTATGCAGTGAGTTACTGGCTGTAACCGGCTATTAACTGTAGGAGCTGCCGCAAGCTGCGATCTTTTGATTTTGCTTTTCAAAAGATCAAAAGATCAAAAGATCGCAGCCTGCGGCAGCTCCTACATAGAGTTCAGCGTTTCAGGATGTAGCGCTCAATTGCCTGAGCAGCGCCATCTTCGGCATTGGTGCCCGTCACCACATCCGCCTGACGCTTCACCGCTTCTTCCGCCTGCCCCATGGCAATCGACAATCCCGCCACATGAAACATCGCCGGGTCGTTGCCGCCATCGCCCATGGCGGCGGTTTTCTGCAACGGTACGCCGAGGAACGCCGCCAGCGTCGCCAACGCCTCGCCCTTGTTGGCTTTCATTGCAGTCACGTCCAGGTACACCGGTTGCGAACGCGACACCTGGGCCTGATCGTCGACTTTCGGCAACAGCTGCGCCTCCAGTTCAATCAGCAGCTCGGTGTTGTTGCTGGCAGCGACGATCTTGTCGATGCGCGCCAGATACGGCTCGAAGCTCTCGACCACCACGGGCGGATATCCGAGCCCATGCTGTTCACGCGGCACCATGGGGCCGTTCGGGTCTTTCACCAGCCAATCGCCGCCACTGAACACCCAAACCTCGATGTCCGGTTGATCGGCGAACAGCGCCAACGTGCTCAGTGCCGCCGTGGCCGGCAAGTAATGCGCGACCAGCAAACTGCCATCGGGATGGACGATCGTGCCGCCGTTGAACGCTGCCGTTGGCAGGTCGACGCCCAAGGCTTCGATCGTCTGCAACATCGCCTTGGGCGGTCGCCCCGTGGCCAGGCTGAACAGCACACCGGCGTCGCGCAATGAACGGACCGCGTCGATGGTGCGCTGGCTGAGGCTGTGATCGGGCAGCAACAAAGTACCGTCCATGTCACTCAGTAGAAAGCGGACAGGTTCACTCATCCGAGGCCGTGCCAGACGCGACCATCGCGAGTCAGCAACTCTTCAGCAGCCTCAGGCCCGTTTTCACCGGCGGCGTAAAGCTGCACCGTGGCATCCTGCTGCCAGGCATCGAGGAACGGCTGTACTGCACGCCAGCCGTTTTCAATGTTGTCGGCACGCTGGAACAGCGTCTGGTCACCGGTCAGGCAATCGTAGATGAGGGTTTCGTAGCCGGTGGACGGCTGCATCTCGAAGAAATCCTTGTAGGCGAAGCCCAGTTCGATGTTATCCATCTTCAGGGTCTGGCCCGGCCGCTTGGCCAGCAGGTCGAACCACATGCCTTCGTTGGGCTGGATCTGGATGCGCAAGTAGGTCGGCTGCAGCTCATCGACCTCGGTATCGCGGAACTGCGCATACGGCGCCGGTTTGAAGCAGATGACGATCTCGGTGTCGCGCACGCTCATGCGTTTGCCGGTACGCAGGTAAAACGGCACGCCGACCCAGCGCCAGTTGTCGATCATCACCTTGAGCGCGACATAGGTTTCGGTGTTGCTGTCAGGCGCGACCTTCTCTTCCTGGCGATAACCCGGCAGAGGCTTGCCGTCGACCTCGCCAACAGAGTATTGACCGCGGACCGAATTGGCCCGGGCCTCCTCGACCGACCAGGGACGAATTGCGCCAACTACCTTGGCCTTCTCACCACGCACCGCATCGGCGCCAAAAGCGGCCGGTGGCTCCATCGCAACCATCGCCAGCAACTGGAACAGGTGATTGGGCACCATGTCCCGCAGGGCGCCGGTGTGTTCGTAGAAACTGCCACGGGTTTCCACGCCGACGGTTTCGGCGGCGGTGATCTGCACGTGGTCGATGTAGTGGTTGTTCCAGAACGCTTCGAACAGGCTGTTGGAGAACCGGCTGACCAGGATGTTCTGCACCGTTTCCTTGCCCAGGTAATGATCGATGCGGTAGATCTGCTTCTCGGTCATGACCTTGAGCAGGCAAGCGTTCAAGGCTTCTGCGGTGGGCAGGTCGGAACCGAAAGGCTTTTCGATCACCACCCGTCTGAACGCCTCGGGCGTTTCTTCCAGCAGACCGGAAGTGCCGAGGCGGCGAACGACTTCACTGAAGAAACGCGGCGCGGTGGCCAGGTAGAACACCGCATTGCCTGTGCCGCTGTCGGCGATTTTCGCCGCCAGCGCTTGATAAGTGCTGTCGTCCAGGAAGTCGCCCTGGACGTAGCTGATGTTTTTGGCGAGTTGGGCCCACAAGTCTGGATCAAGCGACTGATCGCCCTTGCCGACCTTGGTGGCCACCTCGTTGCGAATGAAGTCTTCGAGTTTCTTCGCGAAGCCTTCATCGCTGATGGCGTTGTGGTCAACGCCGATGATCCGCAGTCCATCCCCGAGTAAACCGTCACGCTTGAGGTTGTACAGCGCCGGCATCAGCAGGCGCTTGACCAGATCACCGTGGGCGCCGAACAGAAACAGCGTGGTGGGTGGTGCGGGTTCAGTCTTGGATTTTCTGCGGATCGCATGGGTCATTTTTTCGGTGTCTCCACATGGCCGCCGAAGCCGAAGCGCTGGGCCGAAAGAATCTTGTCGCCAAAGGTGCCTTGGCCACGGGAACGATAGCGGGAGAACAGCGAGTTCGACAGCACTGGCACCGGCACGGCTTGCTCCATGGCGGCTTCGATGGTCCATTGACCTTCACCGCTATCGGCTACGGAGCCGGAGAAACCGTCGAGTTTCGGGTCACCGGCCAGCGCGTCGACGGTCAGGTCGAGCAGCCAGGAGGACACCACGCTGCCACGGCGCCAGACTTCGGCGATGTCGGCAACGTTCAGGTCAAAACGCTGATCTTGCGGCAGGCTCTCGCTGTTTTTGGTTTTGAGGATATCGAAGCCCTCGGCGAAGGCCTGCATCATTCCGTATTCGATACCGTTGTGGATCATCTTCACGAAATGCCCGGCGCCCGCTGGGCCGGCATGAATGTAGCCATGCTCGGCGCGCTCATCGTCAGACTTGCGGTCCTTGGTACGCGGAATGTCGCCCATGCCCGGCGCCAGGCTTTTGAACAGCGGATCAAGGCGCTTAACGTTTTCGGCATCACCGCCGATCATCATGCAATAGCCGCGTTCCAGGCCCCAGACGCCACCGGAAGTGCCGACGTCCACGTAGTGCAGGCCCTTCTCCGAAAGGGTTTTCGCCCGGCGGATATCGTCCTTATAGAACGTGTTGCCGCCGTCGATGATGGTATCGCCGGCTTCGAGCAAGGTGCTCAGGGTGTTGATGGTGTCTTCGGTCGGTGCGCCTGCCGGCAACATGACCCACACCGCGCGCGGCTTGGCCAGGCCGGCGACCAGCGCCGACAAATCGGCGACGCCGGTGGCACCCTCTTGGGTCAAGGTTTCGACGAAGGCGGTATTGCGGTCGTACACAACGGTGGTATGCCCGTTGAGCATCAGGCGTCGCGCAATATTTCCGCCCATGCGGCCCAGTCCAATAATCCCGAGTTGCATGTGCTGATGCTCCCTACTACAAATAAATGTGTGTCAAAGGTTATAGCCCAACGCGACTAATGAGGGTTAGTCCAGAGCGTTGGCGTGAAGTTTCCGGGCATTGTGCCCGATCCAGATGGATAACGTCGGGAATCGTACCGAAGACACAACGACCATGAAAAATAAAAAAGTTCCCTTCACGGGCAAAAGAAATCAAAATTGGCGCCGATAGTAGAGATACCGCCGATTTCAGGCGGTTCTACAGTTGAGACACGCCATTTGCGAGGTGAGCAATGGGCACAGTACACACCGCACTGCCAGCACAAACCCTTTACGTCACAATCCGTCGTGACGAATTGCGCCAGTTGAAAGACGAGCGCGACCAGTTGAAACAGGAACTGGCGCAGTTGCGCCTGCTGATTCAGGGGCAACAGCCCTTACCCGTGACCCAGCGCGCCCCTCACGCCTGACTCCCTCGTCTGAATCGGAAACAGCCCCGAGCTGTTTCCGCTTGCCATAGTCCTTCGCCGGTTCCGGCAACTCACGAAGTTTTCACATCCCCTTATTGATACTCCGGTTCATTGTGGCCGCTCGGTATGCGCGCGCCTCCCGTTCGTCGGCGACTTTTGTGGTCTGACGGTGGAAGTGATCATTGGCTGGAGCATTGAATGGCTTGGTTTAAACGCAGCGAAATGTCTGCGAAAGGTTTCGATTGGGCAGGGTTTCTCTGGTTGTTCCTGTTCTTCTGGTATTTTTCCGGCATCACCCAACTGCTGATTCAACTGACAGGCACCTCCGGTTTTACCGGGTTCCGCCAGGCGTTTGTGATGAGCGCGATCTGGCTGGCACCGATGCTGTTGTTCCCCAAACGCACGCGGTTGCTGGCCGCAGTGATCGGTGTGGTGCTCTGGGCCTGCTCCATGGCCAGCCTCGGTTACTTCTTCATCTATCAGCAGGAATTTTCGCAAAGCGTCATTTTCATCATGTTCGAGTCGAACGTGTCAGAAGCCGGCGAGTACATGACGCAGTACTTTGCCTGGTGGATGGTGGTCGCGTTCATCGCGCATACCGCATTCGCCTGGTTCCTCTGGACCCGCTTGCGCCCGGTGTACATGCCGCGCGGTCGCGCACTGGTGGCAGCAACTGCGATTCTGGTTGCCGTGATCGGTTATCCGCTGATCAAGCAAACCCTGCGCACCGGCAGCTTTGCCAGTGGCTTCGAGAAGTTCGAAACCCGCATCGAGCCGGCAGTGCCATGGCAGATGGCCGTGGCCTATCACCGCTATCTCGATACTTTGGCCGGCATGCAGGAAATGCTGAACAGCGCCAGCACGATCCCGCCGCTGCACAATCTCAAGGATTCGATGGCCAACCAGCCGTCGACCCTGGTGCTGGTAATCGGCGAGTCCACCAACCGTCAGCGCATGAGCCTGTACGGCTATCCACGGGAAACCACTCCGGAACTGGACAAGCTCAAGGACCAACTGGCGGTTTTCGACAACGTCATCACGCCGCGCCCCTACACCATCGAGGCGTTGCAGCAGGTGCTGACCTTCGCCGACGAAGACAACCCCGAGCTGTATCTGTCGACGCCATCGCTGGTCAGCATGATGAAACAGGCCGGTTACAAGACCTTCTGGATCACCAATCAGCAGACGATGACCAAGCGCAACACCATGCTCACGACCTTCTCTCAGCAAGCCGACGAGCAGGTGTACCTCAACAACAACCGCAACCAGAACGCCGCCCAGTACGACGGCGACGTGATCGAGCCGTTCAACAAGGCCCTGGCCGATGCGGCGCCGCGCAAGCTGATCGTGGTGCATCTGCTCGGCACGCACATGAGCTATCAGTACCGCTACCCTTCGACCTTCGACAAGTTCAAGGACCGCAATGGCGTTCCGGCCGGCGTGCGTGACGATCAACTGCCGACGTACAACAGCTACGACAACGCGGTGCTGTACAACGACTTCGTGGTCTCGAGCCTGATCAAGGACTACGCCAAGACTGATCCGAACGGCTTCCTGATGTACCTCTCCGACCACGGTGAGGACGTGTTCGATTCCGCTGGCCATAGCACCCTTGGCCGCAACGAGAGCAAACCCACCGCACCGATGTATACCATTCCGTTCATGGCCTGGGCTTCACCGAAGTGGCGCGAAACCCACGACTGGAGCTTTGCCGGTGACTTGAGCCGGCCGTATAGCAGCTCGCATCTGATCCACACCTGGGCGGATCTGGCAGGCCTGAACTTCGATGAGCTTGATCACAGCAAGAGCCTGGTCAGCGACAGCTTCAAGCCTCGGCCATTGATGATCGGCAACCCGTACGAGCGGCAGCAGCGGCCGTTGATTGATTTCAGCTTGATCAAGCCGAAGACGGCGGTCGCGGCGGAAGTTGTCCTGAAATAGTATTCTTCAATACAACACAAAACCTGTGGGAGCGAGCTTGCTCGCGATAGCGGTGCATCAGTCGATATCTATTTTGACT
>NZ_JBSVXD010000093.1:0-23858 GCF_054070755.1 Pseudomonas sp. SDO5591_S426
CATTCCCCTGTAGGAGCTGCCGCAGGCTGCGATCTTTTATCGATCAATCGCCGTAGATATCGGACTTGAAGTACTTCTCGGAAATCTTCTGATACTCGCCATTCGCCCGAATACCATCGATAGCCGTGTTCAACTGGCTAACCAACTCGGCATTGCCCTTGCGCACTGCAATCCCCGCACCCTCGCCCACGTATTTCGGATCCTTCAGCTCCGGCCCGACAAACGCGTACCCCTTGCCGCGCGGCATCGACAGGAAGTCATTGAGCGGAATGGTGTCGGCAAAAATCGCATCGAGACGACCGGCTGCCAGGTCCATGTAGATCTCTTCGTTGTTGCCGTAACGCTTGACGGTGATGCCCTTGGGCTCGAACACCTCGGTGGCGTAACGGTCGGTGGTGGTCGCGCGCTGTACGCCGATGGTCTTGCCCTTGAGGCTGGCGTACTGGTCATCCACCACCGCGCCTTCCTTCATCACCAGACGCGAGGAAGTGAAATAGTACTTGTGGGTGAAATCCACCGACTTCTTGCGGTCTTCGTTGATGGTCATGGACGACAGCGCCATGTCGATTTTCTTCACTTTCAGGGAAGGAATCAGACCGTCGAATTCACCTTCGACCCACACACACTTGACCTGCATCTGCGCGCACAAGGCATTGCCGATGTCGTAGTCGAAACCAACGATCTCGCCTTTGTCGGTTTTCGAGGCAAACGGTGGATACGCCGCTTCGATGCCGATGCGCAGGGTTTTCTCGGCGGCAAACACAGAGCTGCACGCCAACAGGCTCAGGGCCAGACCGGTGATGAGGGGGAATTTCTTCATGTTCGTTCTCTCGCGGGTTGTTGTTGGTTTGGCAAGACAGAAGAAGAGCAGAAACGGAGGGAAAACCTTTTTTGTACTTATAATTCCATACTGGACTTTTATGTATTATCCGTCAATCAGGCAAATGCAGCCCGTGCCGGCCGGTGGTCGGCGGGGATTCATCAAGATATTTAGTGGTGCAGATGACGCCATCGCCAGCAGGCTGGCTCCCACAAGGATTTGCGGTGTACACGACACCTGTGGGAGCTAGCTGCTAGCGATGGCTGACTAAAGAACGCCGAAGCACTACTGCTTCCAGCGATCCGCCGCCGCATGATCACTGTCACGTCCCTCAACCCAACGCGGCCCGTCACTGGTGTTTTCCTTCTTCCAGAACGGTGCGCGGGTTTTCAGGTAATCCATGACAAAGGCGCAGGCATCGAACGCTGCCTGGCGGTGGGCGCTGGCGGCGCCGACGAAAACGATCGGCTCGCCCGGCTCCAAGGCACCGATGCGGTGCAATACCTCCAGCTTGAGCAACGGCCAGCGCTGCTCGGCCTCGACGGCGATCTTGCCGAGGGCTTTTTCGGTCATGCCCGGATAGTGTTCGAGGAACATCCCGGCCACGTCGAGACCGTCATTGAAGTCGCGCACGTAGCCGACAAAACTCACCACCGCGCCGACGCCGACATTGGCATCGTGCATGGCGTTGACCTCAGCGCCGGGATCGAACGCTGTGGATTGCACACGAATGGCCATGAATCAGCCCCCGGTCACGGTTGGAAAAAACGCCACTTCGTCGCCGTCGCTGACCGGCTCGTCGAGCTGGCACAGGTCTTCATTGCGCGCGCACATCAGGTTTTGTTCACTCAAGACCTCGGCGCCGTCACGCTGGGCCAACAGCGCCCGCACGTCGTCAACGGTGGAGAAGTGACCTTCGACCTTTACCGAATCCACACCCAGCGCCTCGCGATAACGGGCGAAAAACTTCACGGTAACGTTCATGGCTGATCCGCCTGGAAATGCCCGCTCTTGCCGCCAACCTTTTCCAGCAAACGAACGCTTTCGATGGTCATGCCGCGGTCCACGGCCTTGCACATGTCATAGATGGTCAATGCGGCGACGCTGGCAGCGGTCAGGGCTTCCATTTCAACGCCGGTCTGCCCGGACAGCTTGCAGCGTGCTTCGATGCGCACGGTATCGTCGCCTTCGGCACTGAGTTCGACTTTCACACCCGTCAGCATCAACGGATGGCACAGCGGAATCAGGTCACTGGTTTTCTTCGCCGCCTGAATGCCGGCAATGCGCGCCACGGCGAACACATCCCCTTTGGGATGACCGCCGCTGACGATCATCTGCAGTGTTTCGGGGAGCATGCGCACCAGCGCTTGGGCCGTCGCCTCACGGAACGTTACGTCTTTTTCGGTGACGTCGACCATGTTGGCGCGACCTTGGGAATCGAGATGAGTCAGCACGGGATTACTCCTGATCAGGAGCGTCGATTGTAAACCTGCAGGTCAATTTTCCGCACGCACGATTGTCCGATCACCACATTCCCAACGTAGGAGCTGCCGAAGGCTGCGATCTTTTGATTTTCAAGGCGAAGATTAAAAGATCGCAGCCTTCGGCAGCTCCTACAGGGGAATTGTGCCGGGCATATAAAACCGGGCGGTTTTGAGGCCGCCCGGTTTTGTTGGTGCCGCTATAGATGCGTTTCGGCGTATTCGGCCAGGATCGAACGTGGCACCCCTTGCAGGGTGATGTGCACGCCGTTCGGGAAGTCCTTGAAGCGTTCAGTGAGGTAGGTCAGCCCGGAGCTGGTCGCGGACAGGTATGGGGTATCGATCTGTGCCAGGTTGCCCAGGCACACCACTTTGGAACCGGCGCCGGCACGGGTGATGATGGTTTTCATCTGGTGCGGCGTGAGGTTCTGGCATTCGTCGATCAGGATCAGGCTCTGCTGGAAGCTGCGGCCCCGGATGTAGTTGAGGGATTTGAACTGCAACGGCACTTTGCTGAGGATGTAGTCGACGCTGCCATGGGTGCTTTCGTCATCCATGTGCAAGGCTTCGAGGTTGTCGGTGATGGCGCCCAGCCACGGCTCCATTTTTTCCGCTTCGGTGCCGGGCAGGAAACCGATCTCCTGGTCCAGGCCCTGCACGCTGCGGGTGGCGATGATCCTGCGGTAGCGTTTGCTGACCATCGTCTGCTCGATCGCAGCGGCCAGGGCCAGGATGGTTTTACCGGAACCGGCCGCACCGGACAGGTTGACCAGATGGATATCCGGATCGAGCAAGGCGTACAGCGCCAGGCTCTGATAGATGTCACGCGGTTTCAGGCCCCAGGCTTCCTGATGCAGCAATGGCTCCTGATGCAGGTCGAGGATCAGCAGCTTGTCTTCCTCGATCTCCTTGATCCAGCCGACAAACCCCTGCTCGTCGATGATGAACTCGTTGATGTGCACCGCCGGCAGGTTGTCGATCAACTGCACCTGATGCCAGGTGCGGCCGTGGTCCTGACGGGTTTCGACCTTGCTCACACGGTCCCAGAAGGAGCCGGTCATGTTGTGGTAGCCGTTGGGCAGCAACGATACGTCGTCGACCAATTGGTCGGTGCTGTAGTCCTCGGCCGCGATCCCGCAGGCGCGAGCCTTGAGGCGCATGTTGATGTCTTTGGTGACCAGCACCACGGGCTTCTTCGGATCGCGTGCGTGCAGGTCGATCAACTGGTTGATGATTTTGTTGTCGTTCAGGTGCTCGGGCAGAATCAGGTTCGATTCAGCCTGCTTGCTCATCAGAATTGACAGCAAGCCTTTCGGTCCGCTTTTGCCACGCTGGATCGGCACACCCTGCTCGACGTCCTCGGGTGAGGCATCGCCCAGGGTCTTGTCGATCAGGCGAATGGCCTGGCGGCATTCGGCGGCAACGCTGTGGTGCCCGCTCTTGAGCTTGTCCAGCTCTTCAAGCACGGTCATCGGGATGGCGACGTGGTGTTCTTCGAAGTTGAGCAGCGCGTTTGGATCGTGAATCAATACGTTGGTATCGAGTACATAAAGGATTGGCTGGTTGGAAGAAGAGCTACGTCCGTGATCATCCATACTCGGTCACCTTTGTGGGAGCCATTCGACGCAATACCTTGGCGGTGCTGCGCCTCGAAGTGACTGCCGAATTCACCTGCGGGGACTCAAGTGACTGCATACAGAGCTGGGTCTTGGGAGACGCCACCTGTGTTGCAGGTTTCGGCGGTCTGTCTTCGTAATACTCCAAAACACATGACAGAAAAAAGTACTTTGACGTTTTTTTGAAGTTTATTTTTCAGATTGACCAATAGCACTTGGCGGACTGCCATCATCCGTTTACAGTCGGAAGTCAACCTGCTTCGAAATCCCTCAAAAAAACGCCAGAAACCCAATGTTTCCGGGCTTTTGCCGTTTCATCGAAACCCGTCCTGACAATCTTCCCAGCCGATCCCGCTCTGTGCCGTTTGTGTCATCAGCCACGGCAGCGTCGTTTTCACCCCGTCCTGTTTCACATTGAAGTTGATCACGCCATGACGCCACAGCAGCATCAGGGTCAATACCCGTTGCCCGCTCTGGCTGGGCTTTAGCTTGCCTGCGCCGTCCTGGGCATCGATGTCCCACAGCGCCACCTGCAAACCCTGGGACTTGTAGAAGCCCTCGGCATCGGAGCGGCGCTGGCCATCGGGCGGACGGAACAGCGGCACGTAGTTTTCCGGCAGTTTGCCTTTGACCAGTTCGACGCTGCGTCGCACCGAATCCTGCCAGTCCTGCCAGTGACTGTGCGAGCGGAACTCCCAGCCTTGCACGCCGACGCATTGGGTTGAATAGGTCGATTGCAGGCTGCTGACCGAACGGTCGGCCAGTCGCGCCTGAATGTCCTTGCCGAGAACGAAGAACGTACCGCTCATGTTCGCCTTGCGCAGGTACTCGCTGACCCAGTCCGTGTTGTCCGGCACGGCATTCGCGGCACTGTCGAATGTCAGCAGAAACAGGCGGTCGTGCATCGCTTCGCCATCGCGCTCATAGTCGCCAAAACGATCGACTTCACTACTGGTTTGCGGGAACAGCGCAGCCTTGCGCAGTTGCTCGTCCAGGTACTGGGCATGGAACAACCGGCTCGGCTCGGCCCACTTGATGTAGTAGCTGTCTTCGCTGATCTGGAATTTGCCGGCCTGTTCACGCAGGGTCGGCATGTCCTCGACCAGAAAACAGAAGGACGCATCCTGATCGCAACTTTGCTGGGCGAAATTGAAGTTGCTCAGCAAACGCTGCCACATGCGCTCGCGCACACGGTTGACCGACTCCAGGTTGACCGTGCGCAGGCCCAGGCGCTGGGCCAGACCCGTTTCATCCAGCGACTCGCTGGCCAGCAGTACACGGGCGAACATGAGGATTTCAGCGCGTGAGGCCACGTCGAACAGCGTCGGATTGTTGAGCTTTTCCGGCCAGGTGCCGCGATCAAGCGTCGCCACATCGCCCGGCGCCGCCAGGGCGCCGAAGCTCAGAAGCCACGCTGTGAATAGAAGAACGATACGCAATGGGATGTCTCCATAACAAAACCCGCGCGGCACTATATCGCGGGAAGATCAAAAGATCGCAGCCTCGTTGCACTCGACAGCTCCTACAAGGATTGACGTGTACCTGTATCTCGGATTCATCCCGTTTTTACGCCAACTCGGTCCTGTAGGAGCTGTCGAGCAACGCGAGGCTGCGATCTTGTCCCATGACACCACCGATCACCTATTACCCCTATAGCTGGAGTCAACACGAACAACCCCCTAGAATCGCCGCCACGATTAAAGGAGACGACTTCATGCTGATGGTGATTTCCCCCGCCAAGACCCTCGACTACGAAACACCGCCGGCGACCCAGCGCTTTACCCAGCCGCAGTACCTCGATCACTCGCAAGAACTGATCATGCAGTTACGCGACCTGACGCCAGCGCAGATCAGCGAGTTGATGCACGTCTCCGACAAGATCGGCGGGCTCAATGCCGCGCGTTTCGGCAGCTGGACTCCGGCCTTCACCCCGGAAAACGCCAAGCAGGCGCTGCTGGCATTCAAGGGTGACGTGTACACCGGCCTGAATGCGCAAACCTTCAGCGAAGCCGATTTCGATTACGCCCAGCAACACTTGCGCATGCTCTCCGGCCTGTACGGCCTGTTGCGTCCGCTGGACCTGATGCAGCCCTACCGCTTGGAAATGGGTACCAAACTGGCTAACTCCCGTGGCAAGGACCTGTATGCCTTCTGGGGCACCCGGATCAGTGAATGGTTGAATGAAGCGTTGGCCGATCAGGGCGATGACGTGCTGCTGAACCTCGCGTCCAACGAGTATTTTTCGGCGGTCAAACGCAACGCCCTGAACGCACGGATCATCAACACCGAGTTCAAGGACCTGAAGAACGGTCAGTACAAGATCATCAGCTTCTATGCGAAAAAGGCCCGGGGCATGATGAGCCGCTTCGTCATCGAAGAACGCATCAACGACCCGGCAGCCCTCAAACAATTCGACGTCCAGGGCTATCGCTACAGCGCCGAGCAGTCTAAACCGGACAGTCTGGTGTTTCTGCGCGATCACGCACCAGAGTGATGCAAGAGGGTCGGCGCACGACGTCCAGAACGCTCGCGCGCCGATCATTGATCGACCCAATATCTCCCGCCTTATCCGCCATTTTTATGGCGCCAAAAATACATCATTCGTTTTTCTAACTTTAGTTTCACTCGACTTCGATATTTTTTTTCAGTAGTGGCACTGAAATTTTTTATCGGTAGTGGCAAAAAACTATCCCCTCGAATAATCCGCCTATATATAAAGGGCGAAACGGCAAGTGCTATCAATTTGAGAGCAGTGCCATCTTTCTCAATATTTCAAAAAATTTCAGATTTCACGATAGGCGGATCGGAACTATGTCCGAATGCACCGCTCATACCACCGGTAACGATTCTCACAGAGCTTGTAGGAGATAACTTACGCAGAACAGAGATCCATGTAGCGAAGTTGTCATATTAACTTTCGCGGACTAATCCCTGATTTGGACAACACAGAAGGACAGGAGATAACGCATGTTGGCTATCCCCTATAAGGCCATGGCAGCGCCCCTATAAACGTGCTCACCTGGGCACTCAACCGCTTGATCTACGGGCTTTCAGCCTGACATCGAGCGCGCACGACCGTTGCACGAACATCCTCAGATTAGAGGATCGGCTGCAAAACAGGGCAAGTCATAACAATAAGGCCTGGTTTCGCACACCTTGAGTGCACTTATTTAGACACTCGTAACTTACATGCCAACTCACGGCATTGTTGCGCCTGTTAGCCGCACTTGCGAGTGCACTATGACCGCTGAACACCATTAACTCCGGCCATCTAATGGCTCGATAAAACACAGAGGTAATTGCGATGCGCATCAGCATATTTGGTTTGGGTTACGTTGGCGCTGTCTGTGCCGGTTGCCTGTCTGCACGGGGCCATGAAGTCGTTGGCGTCGACGTTGCCAAAGACAAGATCGATATGATCAATGCCGGTAAATCACCGATTGTTGAACCGGGTCTGGGCGAACTTCTGGCCCAGGGTATCCAGACCGGTCGTCTGCGCGGTACTACCAACTTCGCCGAGGCGATTCGCGACACCGACCTGTCGATGATCTGCGTCGGCACGCCGAGCAAGAAGAACGGCGACCTGGAACTGAACTACATCGAAGCCGTGTGCCGCGAGATCGGTTTTGTCCTGCGTGACAAGACCACCCGCCACACCATCGTGGTGCGCAGCACCGTGTTGCCGGGCACCGTGGCCAACGTGGTCATCCCGATTCTCGAAGACTGTTCCGGCAAGAAGGCCGGTGTCGACTTCGGCGTTGCCGTGAACCCTGAGTTCCTGCGCGAAAGCACCGCCATCGCCGACTACGACCTTCCGCCAATGACCGTCATCGGCGAGTTCGACAAGGCATCGGGCGACGTTCTGCAATCGCTGTACGAAGAACTCGACGCACCGATCATCCGCAAGGACATCGCCGTCGCCGAGATGATCAAGTATACCTGCAACGTGTGGCACGCCACCAAAGTGACCTTCGCCAACGAGATCGGCAACATCGCCAAGGCTGTCGGTGTCGACGGTCGCGAAGTGATGGACGTGGTTTGCCAGGACAAGACCCTGAACCTGTCCCAGTACTACATGCGCCCAGGCTTCGCTTTCGGCGGTTCCTGCCTGCCCAAAGACGTGCGTGCCCTGACCTACCGCGCCGGTTCGCTGGACGTGGAAGCACCGCTGCTCAACTCGCTGATGCGCAGTAACGAGTCCCAGGTGCAGAACGCCTTCGACATCGTTTCCAGCCACGACAAACGCAAAGTCGCCCTGCTGGGCCTGAGCTTCAAGGCTGGCACCGACGACCTGCGCGAAAGCCCGCTGGTTGACCTGGCGGAAATGCTGATCGGCAAGGGCTACGACCTGAGCATCTACGACAGCAACGTCGAGTACGCCCGTGTTCACGGCGCGAACAAGGACTACATCGAGTCGAAGATCCCCCACGTCTCGTCCTTGCTCAACTCCGACTTCGACGCGGTGATCAACAACTCCGACGTGATCATCCTCGGCAACCGTGACGAGAAATTCCGCGCCCTGGTCAAGGACGTCCCGCACGGCAAGCAAGTGATCGACCTGGTCGGCTTCATGTCCAAGGCCACCAGCGTCAGCGGCCGCACCGAAGGCATCTGCTGGTAACACGGTGTTTGCACGGCAACTGTGCGAACACGATGTAGGAGCTGACGAGTGAAACGAGGCTGCGATCTTTTCAGGATCACTTGAGTACCAAGCGAAAGATCAAAAGATCGCAGCCTTCGGCAGCTCCTACATGACCTTGCACGTTTTGTAAGCCTGCCTTAACCCATTCGGGCCTCGCCCGAGATCGAGACGGATGCAGATTATGCACAGGCTAAAACACGGCCTACTCCAGGCCGCCGGTTGGCTGTTTTATCTCAGTTTACTGATGGGCATCGCCATGGCGTTGCCTGTGTCCACGTTCGACTCCGAGTCGAAGGACTTCATTTTCCTGATCGGTATCGTCGGTATCTGGCGTTACTCGATGGGTGCCACGCACTTTCTGCGCGGCATGCTGTTTCTGTACGTGGTCTACCCGCACCTGCGGCGCAAAGTGCGCAAGCTGGGCGAGGCGGCGGACCCGTCCCATGTGTTTTTGATGGTCACCAGTTTTCGTATCGACGCGCTGACCACCGCGCAGGTCTACAGCTCGGTGATCCGCGAAGCGATCGACTGCGGCCTGCCGACCACCGTGGTCTGCTCCATCGTCGAAATGTCCGATGAGCTGCTGGTGAAAAGCCTGTGGAAGCGGATGAACCCGCCATCGCATGTGAAGCTCGACTTCGTGCGCATTCCCGGCACCGGCAAACGCGATGGCCTGGCCTACGGCTTCCGCGCCATCTCCCGTCACTTGCCGGATGACCGCGCCGTGGTCGCCGTGATCGATGGCGACACCGTGCTGGGCGAAGGTACGGTGCGCAAGACCGTGCCTTGGTTCCAGCTGTTCGGCAACGTTGGCGGCCTGACCACCAACGAGTTCTGCGAAGTGCGCGGCGGCTACATCATGAGCGAATGGCACAAGCTGCGTTTCGCCCAGCGTCACATCAACATGTGCTCGATGGCTTTGTCCAAGCGCGTGCTGACCATGACCGGGCGCATGTCGGTGTTCCGTGCCACCGTGGTCACCAACCCGGAATTTATCGCCGACGTGGAAAGCGACTCGCTGCAACACTGGCGCCTGGGTCGTTTCAAGTTCCTGACCGGCGACGACAAGTCGAGCTGGTTCAGCCTGATGCGCCTGGGCTACGACACGTTTTACGTGCCCGACGCCGCGATCAACACCGTTGAACACCCGCCGGAAAAGAGCTTCATCAAGGCCAGTCGCAAGCTGATGTTCCGCTGGTACGGCAACAACCTGCGGCAGAACTCCCGGGCCCTCGGCCTTGGGGTGAAACGCCTCGGTGCGTTCACTTCGGTGGTGCTGTTCGATCAGCGCGTGTCGATGTGGACCTCGCTGCTGGGCCTGACCGTAGCGATCATCGCCAGCTTCAAGTACGGCACCGCGTTCATCCTGGTGTACCTGCTGTGGATCGGCATCACCCGCCTGATCCTGACCCTGCTGCTGTCCTGCTCCGGTCACCGGATCGGCCCGGCCTATCCGGCGATTCTCTATTACAACCAGATCGTCGGCGCGCTGGTGAAGATCTACGTGTTCTTCCGCCTCGACCAACAGTCCTGGACTCGCCAACCCACTTCCCTGACCCGTGATCTCGCCAGCTTTCAACGTTGGTTCAACACCTGGTCGTCTCGGACCATGACCTTCTCCGCCGGCAGCATTTTTGTCGCCGTGCTGCTGATGATGGTCTGACCGCCCCTTATTGAATTAACAAGGAAATCGCCCCTATGAATACCGCCGTCAACGCCAACGTAGTGCATGAATCCGAAGCCCAGCGCCAACACGCCCGCGTGAAAATCCCGGCCAAGCTGCGCTTCTTCGGTCCTGACCGTACGCCGGTCGAAGCCCGGGTCATCGACCTGTCCGCTGGTGGCCTGGCGTTCAACGCCGGTCAACTGCCGCTGAAAGTTGGCGAGGTGTACAAGGCCCGCCTGCAGTTCGTCATCGACAACCTCGGCCTGGCCATGGACGTCGAGTTGCAGATCCGCTCGTTCGATCGCCAGACCGGTCGCACCGGTTGCCAGTTCCAGAACCTGGAACCACAGGACATCTCGACCCTGCGTCACCTGATCACCTCTCACCTGGCCGGCGACATCGTCAGCATCGGTGAAGTGCTGGCGACCCTGCAGCGCGACAACTTCACCAAGGCGCGCAAGATCAAGGACGGCGGCCACGGCATGAGCGCGTTCGGCCGCATGAAAGCCGTAACCTTCAGCCTCGGCGTTTTCGTCATCGGCCTGGCGGCATTCGGTTTCATCTTCAAGTCGGTGTACGGCATGTACTTCGTCAGCCATGCCCAGGCCGGTCTGGTCAGCGTGCCGGGCGTGAACATCACCATGCCTCGCGACGGCACCGTGCAGAGCTTGGTGAAAGCCGACGGCGTCGCCGCCAAAGGCGCACCGCTGGCGACGTTCAGCACCAGCATGCTCGACGTACTCAAGGGACATCTGGAAGACGATCAACTCTCGCCGGCCAAGGTTGAAGAGCTGTTCGGCAAGCAAATGACCGGCACCCTGACTTCGCCATGCGATTGCACCGTGGCCCAGCAAATGGTCGCCAACGGTCAGTACGCCAGCAAGGGCGACGTGATTTTCCAACTGGTGCCACGCAACACCGAAGCCAACGTTGAAGCGCGCTTCTCCTATCGCCAGTTCGGCGACGTCCTGCCAGGCACCGCCGTGCGCTTCCAGATCGCCGGTGAAGACAAGACCCGCACCGGCAAGATCGTCAGCAGCACCAGCCTGAAAAGCGCCGACCTGTCTTCCGACATCCGCGTCCTGATCCAGCCTGACGAAGCCCTGGACAGCACCCTCGCCGGCCGCCCGGTAGAAGTGAACAGCGACCGCGGCCCGAACCTGAACTGGCTGATCGACAAAGCCATGGCTGCTGGTCTGTAACCGGAGGACATGCCCGTGACGATCATCCGTCTTCTGAGAACACCGAGATCCCTGTGGGAGCTGGCTTGCCAGCGATTGGGTCACTGCGGTTTTCCTGACACACCGAGCCGCCTGAATCGCTGGCAAGTCGAAACGTCGCACCGCAGCTCCCACAGTGGACTGGTGGTGTGCTCGCTGGCATTGGCAGTCAGCCTCGCCGGCTGTGCCGGCCTGCCCGACCAACGCCTGGCCAACGAAGCGCTCAAGCGTGGCGACACCGCCACCGCAGCGGCGAACTATCAGCAACTGGCAGACCTGGGCTACAGCGAAGCCCAGGTCGGTCTGGCCGACATTCAAGTCGACAGCCGCGACCCGGCGCAGATGAAGCAGGCCGAGGCGACTTACCGCGCCGCCGCCAGCGTTTCACCGCGTGCCCAGGCGCGCCTCGGTCGCCTGTTGGTGGCCAAGCCCGGCTCCACTGAAGCCGAGCAGCACGAAGCCGAAACCCTGTTGAAGAAAGCTTCCGCCGCAGGCGAAGGCAACACCCTCATTCCGTTGGCGATGCTGTACCTGCAATACCCGCACAGCTTCCCCAACGTCGACGCACAGAAACAGATCAGCCAATGGCGTGCCGAAGGCAAGCCGGAAGCGGGCCTGGCGCAAGTGCTGCTTTATCGCACCCAAGGCACCTACGACCAGCACCTGGACGATGTGGAAAAGATCTGCAAAGCCGCGATCAACACCACCGACATCTGCTACGTCGAACTGGCCACGGTCTATCAGAAAAAAGCCCAGCCTGAGCAACAGGCCGAGCTGATCAAACAGATGCAGGCCGGTCACGCTCGCGGCACTGTTTCCGCACAACGCGTGGACAGTGTCGCCCGTGTGCTCGCCGATTCGACCCTGGGCACACCCGACGAAAAAACCGCGCAGTCGCTGCTCGAACCGATCGCCCCGGGCTACCCGGCATCGTGGGTGACCCTCGCGCAACTGCTCTACGACTACCCAGAACTGGGTGACGTCGACCAGATGATGAAGTACCTCGACAACGGCCGCGCCGCCGATCAGCCGCGCGCCGAGCTGTTGCTGGGCAAGCTCTACTACGAAGGCAAGATGGTCCCGGCTGACGCCAAGGTCGCCGAGGAACATTTCCAGAAAGCCGTCGGCCGCGAAGTCGCCGCCGATTACTACCTCGGCCAGATCTATCGCCGTGGCTACCTGGGCAAGGTCTATCCGCAGAAGGCCCTCGACCACCTGCTGACCGCTGCGCGCAACGGTCAGAACAGCGCCGACTTCGCCATCGCCCAACTGTTCTCCCAAGGCAAAGGCACCAAGCCTGACCCGCTCAACGCTTACGTCTTCAGCCAACTGGCCAAGGCCCAGAACACCCCGCAAGCCACCGAGCTTGCGCAAACCCTCGAAGCCCAACTGCCGCCTGCGCAGCTTGCCGAGGCCCAGCGCCTGTTGAAACAGGAACAGGACGTTCGCGGCAACTTGAGCCAGAACGCGTTGCCATTGCACGCGCTGCAAGAAGAAGACGGTGAGGAAACCCTATGAAGTTGAATCCATTCATGAAGGCCGGTATCGGCCTGACGTTCGCGCTGATCTGGTCTTGCCCGACGCTCGCTGCGATGACTGAAGAAACCAAGAACTACGGTCTGGACGTAAAAATCACCGGTCAGTCCGAAGACGACCGCGACCTCGGCACCCAGGGCGGCGGCGACGTCAACGGCCTCGGCCTCGACCTGCGTCCCTGGGTCTACGGCGAAAGCGGCGCGTGGAGCGCCTACGCCATGGGTCAGGCGGTGACGTCCACCGACATCATCGAGACCGACACCCTGCAACAATCCGATGGTGCCGAAAACACCGACAACAATGATCGCGAAACCAAGAAAAACTACCTGGCGATGCGAGAGTTCTGGGTCGGCTACAGCGGCTTCACGCCTTACCCGGGAGAGGTCCTCAAGTTCGGTCGCCAACGCCTGCGCAACGACGACGGTCAATGGCGCGACACCAACATCGAAGCCTTGAACTGGACCTTCGACACCACCCTGCTGCGCGCCAACGTCGGTATCGCCGAACGCTTCAGCGAGTACCGCACCGACCTCAAGGAACTCGCGCCAGAGGATAAGGATCGCCTGCACGCCTACGCCGATGCGGCGTATCAGTGGACACCGGGCAACTGGGTCGGCATTCGCGGCCACCACACCCACGACGACGGCAAACTCGACTACGCAGAACCCGGCGTCGCGAGTGATTCGCTGGACAAGAAACAGAACGGCGACATCAGCTGGCTCGGCCTCACCGCCGATAGCGATGCCTACAACTGGCGCAACACCAACACCGTTAATTATTGGGGCAGCATCACCGGCATGAGCGGCGACCGCGACACGGTCAACCCGCTGAACGCCGATGGCACCGCGCCCGCGCAAGCCAAAAGCAGCGGCGATGTCGATGGCTGGGCCACCGACCTGGGTGTGCGCCTGCGCCTCGATCCGCAATGGCAGGTCGGTGCGGCCTACGCTCGCGCCAGCGAAGACTATGAACAGAACGGCCTGGAAAGTAACCGCTCGAACTACACCGGTACTCGCTCGCGGGTACACCGTTTCGGCGAAGCGTTCCGTGGCGAAATGAACAACATGCAATCGGCCACGCTGTTCGGTTCGTGGATGCTCAACGACGAGTACGACGCCAGCCTGATCTACCACAAGTTCTGGCGTGTCGACGGCAACAAGCCGGTCGGCAGCAACGGCATCGACGCGGTACAGAACAACACCGACGACGTCACTGGCGCGATCCTCTCCAGCACCTCTCTGCCGCTGAACGATGGCGAGAAAGACCTCGGTCAGGAAATGGATCTGGTGGTCACCAAGTACTTCAAGCAGGGCCTGTTGCCGGCATCGATGAGCCAGGCGATCGACGAACCATCGGCGCTGGTGCGCTTGCGTGGCGGCGTGTTCAAGCCGGGCGATGCGTACGGCAAGGAAGTCGATTCGTACATGCACCGCGCGTTCATCGACGTGATCTGGCGCTTCTGATGCACATTGCGAAGGGAGTCTCCCAGATGAATCATCAAGCCCGAAAAGGCTCGATCAGCCTGTTGGCCGGCGCGATGTTGCTGGCCAGTGCGACGGCCTTCGCCAATGTGGAGCCGGTTGCAAAACCGGCGACCGTGGCCAAGGAACTGCAACAGGCCAAGACCTACACCGTCAGCAGCGCACCGACCGCGCCGCTGGAGCTGGCCACGCCGAAATTGCCGGACATTTCCGGCTACACCGCCGAGGCCATCGCCGCAAAAATCGTGCGCAGCAAGGCCGGTAAGATCAGCGTGCGCCGGATGATGCAGGAAGACGCCCTGAAGGACTTCATCGGCGGCGACAACAAGATGGCCGAGTGGGTGGTGCGTCAGCACGGAATCCCGCAGGCGATCTTCGTCGACGACGGCTACATGAACCTCAAGGACCTGGCGAAGAAGCTGCCCAAGCAGTACTTCAGCGAAACCTCGCCGGGTGTGTTCCTGGCGAAATTGCCGATCGTGGTCGGCCGCCACGGCATCCTCGAAATCGACAAGCAGACTCAGGAGCTGCGCCTGTCCCAAGAGGCCGGTTCGTTCCTGGTCAACGACGGCCAGCTGTTTGTGCGTGACACGAAAATCACCGGCTGGCGCGAGAAGGACAACGGTCCGGCGACGTTCAAATCGCCCAAGGAGTTCCGTCCGTTCCTGCTGGCCTGGGGTGGCACCGAGACCTACATCGCCAACAGCAAGATGGCCAGTTTCGGCTACGCCAACAGTAAGTCCTACGGCGTGAGTATTTCCCAATACACGCCGAACATGGCCAAGGTGCTCAAGCGTCCTGAACCGACCGGCTGGATTGTCGGCTCCGAGTTCTCGGACATGTGGTACGGGTTCTACTGCTACGAAACCAGCAACTTCGTGGTCAAGGGCAACACCTACAAAGACAACATCGTCTACGGCATTGACCCGCATGACCGTTCCCACGGTCTGATCATCGCCGACAACACGGTGTTTGGTACCAAGAAGAAGCACGGGATCATTATTTCCCGTGAGGTCAACGACAGCTTCATCTTCAACAACCGCAGCTACGACAACAAGTTGTCGGGCCTGGTGATCGACCGTAACAGCGTGAACAACCTGATCGCTCACAACGAGATCTACCAGAACCACACCGACGGCATCACCCTCTACGAGAGTGCCGACAACCTGCTGTGGGGCAACAAAGTCGTCAGCAACCGCCGCCACGGCATTCGCATTCGTAACAGCGTGAACATTCGCCTCTACGAAAACATCGCCATGGCCAATGGCTTGACCGGTGTCTACGGCCACATCAAGGACCTGAGCGACACCGACCGCGACATCAAGCTCGATCCGTTCGACGCCCAGGTGTCGCTGATCGTGGTCGGAGGTGAACTGGCGGCCAACGGCAGCGGCCCGCTGTCCATCGACTCGCCGTTGAGCGTCGAGCTGTATCGCGTGTCCATGCTCGCCCCGACCAAATCCAGCGGCATCAGCTTCTCGGGGATTCTCGGCGAGCGCCAGGATGAAATTCTCGACCTGCTGGTGCGCCAGCAGAAAGCCGTGCTGATCGACCCTGTCGAACGCCAGACCGAAATGCGGGACTGAGGATAATTTTATGCACCCACACTTGATCAAATTACTCAGCCTGTCGGCCCTGACCGCCGGCATTCTCGCGGCCAGTACCGGCGCGCGTGCCGATGAAGTTCAAGCACCGAAGTTCAGCGCCGAACCGTGCTGCAGCCTGTGCCCCGCCGCCCACGACGCGAAGAATTACACCACGCGTTATCAGCAGAATTTCACCACGCTGGTGCAGGCTCAGGGCGACTGGCTGTTCCGTACGCAGGAAGACTTGCGCACCGAATTCGACACCACCCCGGCCGGCTACAAACGCATGAAGCAACTGCACGATGCATTCAAGAGCAAAGGCGTGGAACTGGTTGTTGTTTACCAGCCAACGCGTGGCCTGGTGAACCGCAACAAGCTGAACCCTGCCGAGAAAGCCAGCTTCGATTTCGACAAGGCACTCAGGAACTACAAGACCATGCTTGGCCGTTTCGCGCAGATGGGCTACGTGGTTCCGGACCTGTCGCCGCTGACCAACGAACAACTGCCCGACACCCTGCCCGCCCACGATTTCTACTTCCGTGGCGACCAGCACTGGACGCCGTACGGTGCCCAGCGCACGGCAAAAATCGTCGCCGAAAAGGTCAAGCAGATCCCGGCCTTCGCCGACATTCCCAAGCGTGAATTCGAGACCCATAAGTCGGGTCGCATGGGCAAGACCGGAACATTGCACAACATGGCCGGTCAACTCTGTGGCACCAGCTACGCGATCCAGTACATGGATCAATTCACCACAGAGCCGAAAGGCGAAGCAGGCGATGGCGATCTGTTTGGTGATTCCGGCAATCCGGAAATCACCCTGGTCGGCACCAGTCACAGTGGCAAGAACTACAACTTCGCCGGTTTCCTCGAAGAGGCCATCGGCGCCGACATTCTCAACGTGGCGTTCCCCGGCGGTGGCCTGGAAGGTTCGATGCTGCAGTACCTGGGCAGCGACGAGTTCCAGAAGAACCCGCCGAAAATTCTCATCTGGGAATTCTCGCCGCTGTATCGCCTCGACCAGGAAACCATTTACCGCCAGATGATGGCGTTGCTGGACAACGGTTGCGAAGGCAAGGATGCACAGATGTCCGGGAGCACCACCCTGAAGCCGGGCAAAAACGAATTGATGGTCAACAGCAAAAACCTGAACCTGCAAAACAGCAGTCACCAGGTCGACATCCGCTTCGCCGACACCTCGGTGAAAACCCTGCAAGCCACCCTCTGGTACATGAACGGTCGCCACGAGGACATCAAGATCGACAAACCGGAAACCTCCGACACCGACGGGCGTTTCGCCTTCGAGTTGCGCACGGACGAAGACTGGGCCTCGCAGAATCTGCTGGCCGTCGAAATCCAGGGTCCTGAGAAAACGGATGCCGCGCCACAGAAAGTCGAAGCGAAAATCTGCAAACGCAACGTATTCCCGAGCGCTGAGCAACGTACCGCTTCAGCCGGGCAATGAGGTCTGCTATGCGAAATCCGAAACTGAAAAACCTGTTGGCACCGACGCTTTTGAGCCTGGCAATGTTCGCCGGCGCGACACAAGCGGCTGCGCCACTGCGTCCACCACAGGGCTATTTCGCGCCGATCGAGAAAGTCAAAACCGGCGACAAGAGCGAAGGCTGTGATGCGATGCCGACGCCGTACACCGGCTCGCTGCAATTTCGCAGCAAGTACGAAGGCTCGGACAAGGCCCGTTCGACCCTGAACGTGCAATCGGAAAAAGCCTTCCGCGACAGCACCGCCGACATCACCAAGATCGAGCGCGGCACCAGCAAGCGCGTGATGCAGTTCATGCGCGACGGTCGTCCGGAACAACTGGAATGCACGCTCAACTGGTTGACCGCGTGGGCCAAGGCCGATGCGTTGATGTCCAAGGACTTCAACCACACCGGCAAGTCGATGCGCAAATGGGCGTTGGGCAGCATGGCGTCTTCGTACATTCGCCTGAAGTTTTCCGACTCCCATCCGCTGGCCAACCATCAGCAAGAGTCGCAGCTGATCGAAGCCTGGTTCAGCAAGATGGCCGACCAAGTGGTCAGCGATTGGGACAATCTGCCGCTGGAAAAAACCAACAACCACTCGTACTGGGCTGCCTGGTCGGTGATGGCAACCTCCGTCGCCACCAACCGCCGCGACCTGTTCGATTGGGCCGTGAAGGAATACAAGGTCGGCGCCAATCAGGTCGACGCCCAGGGCTTTTTGCCCAACGAACTCAAGCGTCAACAACGGGCGCTGGCCTACCACAACTACGCCCTGCCGCCGCTGGCGATGATCGCCAGTTTCGCTCAGGTCAACGGTGTGGATCTGCGTCAGGAAAACAACGGTGCATTGAAGCGCCTGGGTGATCGCGTGCTGTCCGGGGTGAAAGACCCGGATGAGTTCGAAGAAAAGAATGGCAAGGAACAGGACATGACCGACCTGAAGGTCGACTCGAAATTCGCCTGGCTCGAACCGTTCTGCTCGCTCTACACCTGCGCGCCGGACGTGCTGGAGAAGAAGCATGAGATGCAACCGTTCAAGACCTTCCGCCTCGGCGGCGACCTGACCAAGGTCTACGACCCGGCGAATGAAAAGGGCAAGGGTTCTTAGAACAACGCCTCCCTCCTGTAGGAGCTGCCGAAGGCTGCTCCTACAGGGGTCGGTGTCAGGTTTGAGTTTTGTGAGTTAGCCCCCGGTTTTTCGTGGGGGGTTTGGGGGGGCCGTTGGCCCTTGACTGTTGGTTCAAACAAGGAGAGATCGGGATGGTTTTTTCGTCCAACGTGTTCCTGTTTTTGTTCTTGCCGATCTTTCTCGGCTTGTACTACCTGAGCGGGCAACGCTATCGCAATTTGCTGCTGCTGATCGCCAGCTACGTGTTCTACGCCTGGTGGCGTGTGGACTTCCTCGCACTGTTCGCAGCGGTCACGCTGTGGAACTACTGGATCGGCCTGAAAGTCGGCGCCGCGGGCGTGCGAACCAAACCGGCGCAGCGTTGGCTGCTGCTCGGCGTGGCCGTCGACCTGTGCATCCTCGGCTACTTCAAGTACGCCAACTTCGGTGTCGACAGCATCAACGCGATGATGACGTCGGTCGGTCTGGAGCCGTTCATCCTGACCCACGTGTTGTTGCCGATCGGGATCTCGTTCTACATCTTCGAGTCGATCAGCTACATCATCGACGTCTACCGTGGTGATACCCCGGCGACCCGCAACCTGATCGACTTCGCGGCGTTCGTGGCGATCTTCCCGCACCTGATCGCCGGCCCCGTGCTGCGTTTCCGCGACCTGGCCGATCAGTTCAACAACCGCACCCACACCCTCGACAAGTTCTCCGAAGGTTGCACGCGGTTCATGCAAGGTTTCATCAAGAAGGTCTTCATCGCCGACACCCTCGCGGTGGTGGCCGACCATTGCTTCGCCCTGCAAAACCCGACCACGGGTGATGCCTGGCTCGGCGCCCTCGCCTACACCGCGCAGTTGTATTTCGACTTCTCCGGTTACAGCGACATGGCCATCGGTTTGGGCTTGATGATGGGTTTCCGCTTCATGGAAAACTTCAAGCAGCCGTACATCAGCCAGTCGATCACCGAGTTCTGGCGTCGCTGGCACATCAGCCTGTCGACCTGGCTGCGTGACTACCTGTACATCACGCTCGGCGGCAACCGCAAAGGCACGCTGACGACCTATCGCAACCTGTTCCTGACCATGCTGCTCGGTGGTCTGTGGCACGGCGCGAACATCACCTACATCGTCTGGGGTGCGTGGCACGGCATGTGGCTGGCGATCGAAAAAGCCCTCGGCCTGAACACTTCGCCGCGCAGCTTCAACCCGATCCGCTGGGCGCTGACCTTCCTGCTGGTGGTGATGGGCTGGGTGATCTTCCGCGCAGAAAACCTGCACGTCGCCGGTCGCATGTACGGCGCGATGTTCAGCTTCGGCGACTGGTCGCTGTCGGAACTCAACCAGGCCAGCCTCACCGGCCTGCAAGTGGCAACGTTGATCGTGGCTTACGTAACCCTGGCGTTCTTCGGCCTGCGCGATTTCTACAGCAATCAGCCGCCAGCCAAGACCAAGCCTGCGGTGAACGTCGACAGCGACGGCCCGGCCGCCAGCGAACCCGGCCTGATCAAAGCCGCGCCTGGGGATACCCCGGCGAGCATCCATCAGCCTGGCTACACCGTCGGCGTCGACGCCCAGGTGCAACCGGCCTACTGGACCGCTGACTGGTCGCGTTACGCAATGCGTGCACTGGTGCTCCTGCTGTTCATCGCCTCGATTCTCAAACTCTCGGCGCAAAGCTTCTCGCCGTTCCTTTACTTCCAGTTCTGAGGGATCTGACCATGACCCGCTCATTACGCATCTTCTACATCGCCCTGTTCCTGGTGACGCTGCTCGCCCTGGGCGTGTGGTCGGTTCGCAGCTTCATGGGCTTCAGCACCAACGCCGACGCGACGGTGCTCAACGGCCGCTGGACCAAGGCTGTGGAGACCCACTACGACGACGAGTTTCCGATCAAGCGCCTGGGCACCAACCTTTGGGCTGCGCTGGATTTCAAACTGTTCAACGAAGGTCGTCCGGGCGTGGTGCTCGGTCGCGACCAGTGGCTGTACAGCGACGAAGAATTCCACCCGATCGTCAACGAAGAGCTGAACCTGCAAGGCAACTACGCGCTGGTCGAAGGCGTACGCCAGACCCTGAAAGCCAAAGGCGTGCAACTGGTGATGGCGGTGGTGCCGGCCAAGGTGCGCCTGTACCCGGAACACCTCGGCGAGGTGAAACCGGCGAGCATCCACGCCAACCTCTACAAGGATTTTCATCAGCGCCTGGCCGCCGACCGGATTCCTGCGCCTGACCTGCTCGGCCCGCTGCAACAGGCCAAGCAGAACGGCAAGCAAGTGTTCCTGCGCACCGACACCCACTGGACTCCGGAAGGTGCCGAGATCGCGGCGAACAAGTTGGCCAAGACCATTGCCGACAAATTCCCGCTCAGCGGCGACCCGCAAAACTTCGTAACCGAACCTGCGGAAACCGTCACGCACAAGGGCGACCTGCGTCTGTTCCTGCCGCTGGACCCGCTGTTCGAAAACCTGATGCCGGCGCAAGAACCCTTGCAGAAGCGCAACACCGTTGCAGCCGTAGACCAGCCAGCCGGCGACGACGCCCTGTTCGCCAACACCGAAGTACCGGTGGCCTTGATCGGCACCAGCTACAGCGCCAACCCCAACTGGAACTTCGTCGGTGCACTGAAACAAGCCCTGCGCAGCGACGTGGTCAATTACGCCGAAGACGGCCATGGCCCGATTCTGCCAATGCTCAGCTACCTGAAAAGCGACGCTTTCAAGAACAGCCCTCCACAAGTGCTGATCTGGGAGTTTCCTGAACGATATCTGCCTGTGAACAACGAAATCGGCGACGCCGACCCACAGTGGGTCGCAGAGCTTAAACAAGCCGGCGCGCGCCAACAAAACGTAGCAATCAACACTAAATCCGAGACGCCCGACCGGGCGCAAAACTGAAAGAGAGAGGTACTTCCATGACTTTCAAGACTACTCCTCGTCGTCTCGCCAAGACCTTTGCACTGGTTGCTGGTATGAGTGTGCTCTCGATGCAGGCCTTCGCCGCCGGCGACGCCGCGCTGTATGGCCCGACCGCGCCGAAAGGCTCGAGCTTCGTGCGTATCTACAACGCCAGTAACGCCGAAGTCAGCGCCACCGTCGGCAGCACCAACCTGAGTGATGTCGCGCCGCTGTCGAGCAGTGACTTCAGCTTCATGCCGGGCGGTGACTACAGCGCCAAGGTCGGCAGCCAGAGCCTGCCGGTGAAACTGGCCGGCGATCACTATTACACCCTGGTCAACAACGCCAGCGGCGCGCCGCAACTGATCGAGGAGCCGCCGTTCAAGAACAAGCAGAAATCCCTGGTGCGCGTGCAGAACCTCAGCGACAAGACGCTGACCCTGAAAACCGCCGACGGCAAGACTGACGTGGTGCCGAACGTGGCCGCCAAGGGCCGTGGCGAACGTGAAATCAACCCGGTGAAAGTCAGCCTGGCGCTATACGATGGTGCAACGAAAGTCGGCGACGTGAAACCGGTCGCCCTGGAACGCGGTGAAGCGGCGGTGCTGTACGTCACCGGTAACGGCAGCAGCCTGTCGCCGGTCTGGGTGAAACGCCCGGTATCGACGCGCTAAAGAATTATCCGAATTGACCCGGCTCTCTGTGGGAGCCGGCCTGCCGGCGATGCAGGCCACTCGGTTTTACCGATGTACCGAGTTGATGCCATCGCTAGCAGGCTAGCTCCCACAAAGGCCTAACCAAACGATTTTCAAGGAGTAACAACATGATTCCGGTGATCTTGTCAGGTGGTAGCGGTTCACGTCTCTGGCCGCTTTCGCGTAAGCAATTCCCGAAACAGTTCCTGGCCCTGACCGGTGAACACACGCTGTTCCAGCAAACCCTGGAACGCCTGGTGTTCGAAGGCATGGACACGCCGATCGTGGTCTGCAACAAGGACCACCGCTTCATCGTCAACGAGCAGTTGGCCGCACGCAAACTGGAAACCCAACGCATCCTGATGGAGCCGTTTGGTCGCAACACCGCGCCGGCCGTAGCCCTGACCGCAATGATGCTGGTCAATGAAGGTCGCGACGAGTTGATGCTGGTGCTGCCGGCCGACCACGTGCTGGAAGACCAGAAAGCCCTGCAGCGTGCGCTGGCCCTGGCCACCGTCGCCGCAGAAAACGGCGAAATGGTGCTGTTTGGCGTACCGGCCACCAAACCGGAAACCGGCTACGGCTACATCAAGTCGACCAACGATTCGCTGCTGCCCGAAGGTGTCAGCCGTGTGTCGCACTTCGTCGAAAAACCGGATGTGAAACGCGCTACCGAATACGTCCAGTCCGGCGGCTACTTCTGGAACAGCGGCATGTTCCTGTTCCGCGCCAGCCGCTTCCTCGAAGAACTGAAAAAGCACGATCCGGACATCTACGACACCTGCCTGCTGACCCTGGAACGCAGCGCCCAGGACGCCGACACCGTGAGCATCGACGAAGCCACCTTCGCCTGCTGCCCGGACAATTCCATCGACTACTCGGTGATGGAAAAAACCCAGCGCGCCTGCGTGGTGCCGCTGACCGCCGGCTGGAGCGATGTCGGCTGCTGGTCGTCGCTGTGGGAAGTCAATGCAAAAGACGCCAACGGCAACGTCACCAAGGGCGACGTGGTGATCCAGGACAGCAAGAACTGCATGATCCACGGCAACGGCAAACTGGTGTCGGTGATCGGCCTGGAAAACATCGTCGTGGTGGAAACCAAGGACGCCATGATGATTGCGCACAAGGACAAGGTCCAAGGCGTGAAACAGATGGTCAACACCCTCAACGAGCAGGGTCGCAGCGAAACCCAGAACCACTGCGAAGTCTATCGCCCGTGGGGCTCCTACGACTCGGTGGACATGGGCGGGCGTTTCCAGGTCAAGCACATCTCGGTCAAGCCGGGCGCGTGCCTGTCGCTGCAAATGCACCACCACCGCGCCGAACACTGGATCGTGGTCAGCGGCACCGCCGAAGTGACCTGCGATGAAAACGTGTTCCTGCTGACCGAGAACCAGTCGACCTACATCCCAATCGCTTCGGTCCACCGCTTGCGCAACCCGGGCAAGATTCCGCTGGAGATCATCGAAGTGCAATCGGGCAGCTACCTGGGTGAAGACGATATCGAGCGGTTTGAAGATATCTACGGTCGCTCGACCCCGATCGAGCGTGGCGTGTCGGTGAAAACCATCGCGCAGTAACGTTCAGTAAGACTTGAGCCCCCGCTCCACCGGCTGCG
>NZ_JBSVXD010000094.1:0-23433 GCF_054070755.1 Pseudomonas sp. SDO5591_S426
TACACTGATCGCATTCCCCTGTAGGAGCTGCCGAAGGCTGCGATCTTTAAAACCTGAGTCCGAACCCAAGGAAACCGTATGAGCCTGTCACTCCTGAGCCGCTACGCCTTCTTTGCCGTCTGTGTGATCTTCACCCTCGCCAGCCTGCCCTTCCTCGAACACGACTGGCTCTGGCCAATCACCGCCATCACCGGCGTGCTCAGCCTGATCGGCCTGTTCGATCTGATGCAAAGCCCTCACGCGGTGCGCCGCAACTATCCGATCCTCGGCAATATCCGTTATCTGGTCGAAGGCATTCGCCCGGAAATCCGCCAGTACCTGCTCGAGTCCGACAGCGACGCCCTGCCCTTTTCCCGGTCCCAACGTTCGCTGGTCTATTCCCGGGCCAAGAATGAAAGCGCCGACAAACCGTTCGGCACCCTGATCGACGTTTACCAGTCGGGCTTCGAATTCATCGGCCACTCCATGCGCCCGGCTCCGTTGAGTGACCCGAGCGGTTTTCGCGTGACCGTCGGCGGCCCGCAATGCACCCAGCCGTATTCGGCGTCGGTGTTCAACATCTCGGCCATGAGCTTCGGCTCGCTCAGCGCCAACGCCATTCGCGCGCTGAACCAGGGCGCCAAGCTCGGTAACTTCGCCCACGACACCGGTGAAGGCAGCATCAGCCCCTATCACCGCGAACACGGCGGCGACCTGACCTGGGAGCTGGGCAGCGGCTACTTCGGCTGCCGCACCAGCGATGGCCGTTTCGACCCGGAACGCTTCGCCGCGCAGGCGCAAACGCCGCAAGTGCGGATGATCGAAATCAAGATGAGCCAAGGCGCAAAACCCGGTCACGGCGGCATCCTGCCCAAGCACAAAGTCACCAAGGAAATCGCTGCAACCCGCGGCATTATGATGGGCGAAGACTGCGTCTCGCCGTCACGCCACAGCGCGTTTTCCACGCCAATCGAAATGATGCATTTCATCCAGCAACTGCGTGAGCTGTCCGGCGGCAAACCCGTGGGCTTCAAGTTCTGCCTCGGTCACCCTTGGGAATTCATGGGCATCGCCAAAGCCATGCTGGAAACCGGCATCCTCCCGGACTTCATCGTCGTCGACGGCAAGGAAGGCGGCACCGGCGCCGCGCCCGTGGAATTCACCGATCACATCGGCGTGCCGATGCGTGAAGGTCTGTTGTTCGTGCACAACACGTTGGTCGGCCTGAACCTGCGGGACAAGATCAAGCTTGGCGCCAGCGGCAAAATCGTCAGCGCGTTCGACATCGCCAGCGTGTTGGCCATCGGCGCCGACTGGGCCAACTCGGCGCGGGGCTTCATGTTCGCCATCGGCTGCATCCAGTCGCAAAGCTGCCACACCAACAAATGCCCGACCGGCGTCGCCACTCAGGACACCTTGCGCCAGCGCGCATTGGTGGTGCCGGACAAGGCCCAACGCGTCTACAACTTCCACCGCAACACCCTCAAGGGCCTGGCCGAAATGCTCGCCGCCGCCGGCCTCGAACACCCGTCGCAGCTGTCGGCCAAGCACCTGGTACGGCGCATGTCAGCGACCGAGATCAAGCTGTTCTCGCAGCTACACGTATTCCTGAAACCGGGCGAATTGCTGACCGGCGAAGTGAATGGCGAGTTCTACTCGCGGATGTGGCAAATGGCGCGGGCGGACAGTTTTGAACCCAACGAAGTGGCCGCCGCCTGAATCGGACGGCCCCGGCATTGCGCTTCACCAGCGAAGCGATTTGATCGGGGCCGGCTCTTTGAAGACGATGAAACCGTAATCGCCAATCAGGTAAATCCGGTAGTACTGGCTCTCCACCAGCGGCGGGAAATGCTGATACCCCACCCGCGTCGCATTGCGCCGTTCCTTCTCCGCGACCACGTTGGTAATGCCCACCTTGGGCAGGTTTTCGGCCAGCATGTAAAAGTCGATGTTCAGCAGATAGTGCAACACCGGCATCTGCTTGAACGAGCCTGCTGCGCCTCGCAACCAGTGATCGGAATAGGTGATCGACATGTAAATGCGCTTGGCTTCGCGCAAGCCTTGATGGCTGCTGATGTCGCGCTCAAGGCTATTCAGTGCACTGGTGGCGAAGGTTTTCTGCACCAGCAGCACCCGGCCATAGGCGAACGACAGCGACAGCATCGCCAGCAGTGGCACCAGCAACAGCAGTGGCAGCCGCTCGTGCACAGACGCCAGCGCCAGATGGCTGAGATAAAACAGCAGCACCAGCAACACCGCAAACCCCATCAGCGTTCTGGCGCCTTCGTTGAAATCGCGAAAGAACAGCGCCACCCCTGATACCAACAACAGCAGCGCCGGTATGCTCAGAACGCACAGGAGGCCGATAAAAAGCCGCTTTGCCGCGCTCTCCTTATGCTGAGCGATGTTCATCCCCAGCCCGACCGCACCGGCCATGGCGCACAGCAGCAACCCGGCGAACACCCAGAAAAATCCGCCATGAAACAGCAGCACTATTTTTTCCATTACCCGGAGGATGTTGACGTCCAATTGCAGCAGGGGCTGCGCCGACCAGTTCAACAACAAAGCGCGGTTCTGCCCCAAGAACGGATAGGCAGTGACGCTGTAGATCAACCAGCCCAACACCACTTGGGCGAGCTTCCAGCCAATCAATTCGCCCCACTGCGGCCAAGGCATTCTGTCGTTGGCAGCCCTCAGCAACTCCAGGCAACACAACCCCAGAAATACGTTCAGGCTGATCTGATAAAGACCCAGTGCCAAAGCAATCAGAAACGAAGGCACCAGCCATTGCACACTGCGCCGGGAGTGACGAAAAGTGATCGCATAAATCACCGCGACCACGCTCAACGCCATCGGCGCGCCGTCATATTGATAGGACAGGTTTTGCAGGAAAAACGGGTTGTACCAGAGCGGCAACAGCACCAGGCAGCACGTAATGGTCGGTTGTCGAAAATAGTGAAAGGTCAGGCTGGTCAGCGCCGATGCCATCGCGAGCGTGGCGATCAGCAACGGCAAGGGAAAGATGTTCGGCGCTGCATTGCTGAAGGTCAGCGCGTTGTAGAACAGTTCGGTGAACAATCGCCCCTGCTCCGCCCACGCCATGCCGGCGGAGAGCGAGCGCCAGTTGTCATCGATGTAGGGATAGTCCGCGAGGATCAGCGGCAGCACATACACCAGCGTCGCCAACAGAAAAAACACCCAGACCTGCCGACGCCCGAGTTCCTTGATGAAAAAATCGCTGAAGCGCCCCATGTCAGCGCTCGCGCCGGTCTTTGCCGCCAACGATGTCTTTGACCACATAGCGCGGCCGATGCTTGGCTTCGATGTAGATCCGGCCGATGTACTCCCCGAGAATGCCGATGCCGATCAATTGCACGCCGCCGAGAAACAGAATGGCCGTCATCAGCGACGGGTAACCGGGCACGCTGTTGCCGTTGAGAATCTTGTCCAGCACCATGTACACCGCGTACAGCACGGCGAAGATCGACACAGCCCCACCGACGTAAGTCCATAGCCGCAAAGGCACGGTGCTGAACGAGGTCACGCCTTCCAGTGCCAGGTTCCACAGTTTCCAGACGTTGAATTTGCTATTACCCGCCACGCGCGGGGCGCGCTCGTATTCGACCACGACGGTGTTGAACCCGGCCCAGGACAACACGCCTTTCATGAACAGCTGATGCTCGGGCAGTGCACGAATCACATCGACCACCTTGCGATCCATGAGACGAAAATCGCCGACGTTTTCTTCGATACGGGTGTACGAAATTCGATTCAACAGGTGATAGAACAACGATGCGCTGTGGCGTTTCAGATAACTGTCGGAATGACGGTCCCGACGTTTCGCCAGCACCACGTCCGCGCCTTTTTGCCATTGCTCGATCAGCAACGGGATGACGCTGATCGGGTCCTGCAGGTCGACGTCCATCGGGATTACCGCGTCGCCGGTAGCATGTTCCAGGCCGGCGAACAGCGCGGGCTCCTTGCCGAAGTTGCGGGAAAAATTGATCAGCATGACCTGATCGTCTGCTTGCGCCAGGGCGGTGGCCTGTTCGGCCGTGCGGTCGGAACTGCCGTCGTTGATGAACACGATCTCCACCTCGGCATCGAGCTTCAACTCACGCCGCACAGCCTGGTAGAAAATGTCGATCGCCTGCTCTTCGTTGAACACCGGAACAATGAGCGAGATTTTCATGCGTCACGCTCGCGAAACACCACGTACTTGGAAAACAGGAAACCGAACACCAGACTCATCGCAGAAAACATCGCCACGGTGAGCAAACCATGTAACCGCCACAGGTCACCGGAATAGCCGACGCCAAAACTCAACGCCCCCATCGCAGCCATGAACATCAGATAGCCACCGACCGACATCCGGCTGTCAAAGGTGTAGAGCGCATTCATGTAGAAGGAAAACGAGGCTGCCACGCAGAACGCAGCCAGATTGCTCACAGCCTGACGCAACCCCGCTGCGACGCTGAGCAGGAAAAAAATCTGCCAGTGAATGAGGGTGTTGGCGACCCCGATCACTGTGTAGCTGGACAGCCCTCGCCACAAACGTCTCATGCTGACGATCCTTTGGTAGAACGTTGCACTTCCATGAGTATTTGAGCTTGTCTACTGTCAGAAATCGCAGGTTCGCGCGCCTTTCAGACCAGCGGTAACGACCTGAGGCACAGTCAGGAGACATTCCGAAATACCCCGACTTTGCAATTACTGGCGAATCAGTCCACCCTGCGCGCCGCCGATGAGCGGCATGTAATCTTTGTCGTCTTCGACTACTCCTTTGTTCAACACCCCGTTTACGAGCCTGCCGTCATGACGTTAGCGCGCGATCACCGGATCGACTTTTTTCGCGGTCTGGCACTGATCTTCATCTTCTGGGATCACGTGCCCCACAACCCTTTGGGTCAAATCACCCTGCGTAACTTCGGCTTCAGCGATGCCGCCGAAGTCTTCGTGTTCCTGGCCGGTTATGCGGCGGTGCTGGCCTACGGCAAAGTCCTGGCGCGGGAAGGATTTCTCATCGCCTGCGTGAAAATCCTGCGCCGCGCCTGGGTGCTGTATGTGGTGCACATCTTCCTGCTGGCGATGCTGATGGGCATCGTGTTCTTCGCCAACAGCCATGTGGAAACCCGCGATCTGGTCGAAGAAATGGGCATGCACCACTTCATCAGCGACCCGCAACAGGCCTTGATCGATGAACTGCTGCTGCGCTTCAAACCCAACCTGATGGACCCGCTGCCGCTGTACATCGTGCTGCTGGCGGGTTTGCCGCTGGTGCTGCCGATACTGGTGCGCAAGACCTGGGTGGTGGTGGCGATGTCGGTGGCGTTGTACCTGATGGTGCCGTTGGCCGGATGGAACCTCGCCGCGATCAAGGACGGCGTGTGGTACTTCAACCCGGTTGCCTGGCAGTTGCTGTTTGTCCTCGGCGGTGCCGCCGCGATTCACTCACAACGTCCGCGCCTGCCAGAGAGCCGTCCGTTGATCCGTCAGCCGTTGTTCATGACGGCGGCGGTGTACGTTGTGGTCGCCGGCGTGTTGACTGTGTTGTGGCGCTGGCCGCAGATTCACGACGCTCTGGTGCCGCCCGGCCTGAGCAACCTGATCTACCCGATCAGCAAGACCAACCTCTCGCCCGTTCGCCTGCTGCACTTTCTGGCGCTGGCTTATGTCACTGCGAAACTGCTTCCCGACACCGGTTGGACGCAGAATTGGCTGGCGCAGCAAAGCTGTCGCATGGGGCGTTTCTCGCTGGAGATTTTCTGCCTGGGTGTGTTGCTCGCACCGTTGGCGGACATGCTCAACGCCCTGACCGACGACGCCTTCGCCATGCAAATCTTCACGGCGCTGGTGGGCGCAGGGTTGATGGCGTTGCTGGGGGCGTGGCTGGAGTTCAACAAGCGTTTGAACCAGACAAGTAAAAGATCGCAGCCTTCGGCAGCTCCTACAGAAACAGACCGCATTTCCCTGTAGGAGCTGCCGCAGGCTGTGATCTTTTGATCTTCAAAATGCAAAAGCCCCGGCCAATTGACCGGGGCTTTTTCGTTTCAGGCGTTACGGTTTATTGAGCCGAACGCACCGCACCTTGCGAAACATTGGTCGGTTGCAGCTTGAACACATAGAACAACACCGTCAGCAGCACCAGGAATGCAGGGCCCACATACAGCGCCACGCGGGTGTCCGGGAAGTACGCCATCAAGCCGACCACCAGCACCAGGAACGCCAGCGCCAGATACGAACTGACCGGGTACAGCCACATACGGTATTTCAGGCCGGCACGTTCGCTGGCACTCAGGCCTTTGCGGAATTTCAGCTGGGCCAGCAGGATCATTACCCAGGTCCAGATCGCGCCGAAGGTGGCAATCGCCGTCACCCAGACGAAGACTTTCTCCGGCACCAGGTAGTTGAGCAGCACGCCCAGCAGCAACGCACCGATCGACAGCAGCAACGCGCGACGCGGCACGCCGTTGTTCGACGTCTTGGCGAAACCGGCCGGGGCCTGACCGTTCTGAGCCAGACTGTAGAGCATGCGCCCGGTGCTGAAGATGCCGCCGTTGCACGACGACAATGCGGCGGTGATCACCACGAAGTTGATGATGCCGGCAGCGGTCTTGATGCCCAGACGCTCGAAGGTCATCACGAACGGACTGCCCTGGGTGCCGATTTCGTTCCACGGGTAGATCGACAGGATCACGAACAACGCGCCCACATAGAACAGCAGAATCCGCCAGAACACCGAGCCGATCGCGTCGGGAATGGTTTTTTGCGGGTTCTTCGCTTCACCGGCAGTCAGGCCGATCATCTCAACGCCCAGATAGGCGAACATGACCATCTGCAGCGACATCAACACGCCTTGCACGCCGTTAGGCATGAAGCCGCCGTGCGCCCACAGGTTGGAAATCCCCAGCGCCACGCCGTCATTGCCGAAGCCGAAAGCGATGACGCCGATACCGCCGAACACCATCGCAATGATGGTGACGATCTTGATCAGGGCGAACCAGAATTCGAATTCACCGAAGGCCTTGACCGCGATCAGGTTGATCGAGCCCATGCTGACCAACGCCGCCAGCGCCCAGATCCAGCGCGGCACCTCGGGGAACCAGACACCCATGTACACCGCCACGGCGGTGATCTCCGCGACACACGTCACCAGCCACAGGAACCAATAGTTCCAGCCCGTGAGGAAGCCGGCCAGCGGGCCGAGATAGTCTTGGGCGTAACGGCTGAACGAACCGGCGACCGGGTTGTGCACGGCCATCTCACCGAGGGCGCGCATGATCACCAGGATCGCCAGACCACCGATGATGTAAGACAGCATGATCGCCGGGCCGGCCATTTCAATGGCCTTGGCCGAACCGAGAAACAGACCGACGCCGATACAGGCACCGAGCGCCATCAGGCGAATATGCCGTTCGCCGAGTTCGCGTTTGAGCGGACCGCCCTGAGCGGTGTCGCCGTGGGGCAGAGGATTGCCTACGGACATGGGGTACAACCTCGTCTTGTTATTGGATATGACCACCGAGTGGCGAAGCGTTGACCGATAAGCCATGGCTTGCCGTAACCGGGCCTGCCTCGTGGGCAGAACCGTCTCGCAGGATGGAAACCTGCAAGATCAGCGGGTGTGCAGTATAAAAAGCTGCCGCAAGCGGTTTTCACTCTATAAACCACAAAAATCAGGTGTAACTCGCGATTAAATCGGGACTTACGGAGAAGGATTGTCTGGGTTTTGTAGGATTTTTCGCTATTGGAGGCGGTGGCGAGTATTGCACGGTATTGGTGCAGCGTCATGCCTGCAGGTAGTTTGTATTTTGCCTTGCGACGGCTCTGTATCAGCATTCTCAGGCTCATCACCAATCACTGTAGGAGCTGTCGAGTGCAACGAGGCTGCGATCTTTTGACTTTGACTTTAAAGATCAAAAATCAAAAGATCGCAGCCTGCGGCAGCTCCTACATGGGGCGTGGTACAGCCATGAAATCAGGTCGGCTGTCAGGCCGCCATCGCCAGCAGGCTGGCTCCCACAGGGGGACGGGCGTACACCCACGCTCGTTACCACTCAACAGGCCGAGCGTTAGCTCGCCTGCCACTCAGCCTTTTTGGATCCTCACAATTTTTTCACCAACGCCAACCACCGACTAAGCTTCAGACAAGTCCGATCAATCTGCGTGAATGGATCAGTCGACTATGGGCGCTTTATGGCAAACCGATTCGAGTAAAACCGTGGTTCCGACTGAACGTGTGGATGAAGCGCCATTACCTGAAAAACCTCCTCGCAGCCGCGTCAAGCACGGCTGGAAGGCGTTTTGGCTGTTGCTGCTGATTATTGCGATTGTCGTAGGCCTGGCCGCCGCCAAGGAAATGCGTACGTCGCGGTTTCAGTCCCGGGAAGTCAGCAAGTTTGCCAAAACCCTGAGTTATGAGATCAAACCAGGGCCCAGCGACGCGATTCACTACCCCGGTGCCGGCCCGTTCGATCTGCGCCTGGGCTACAGCTCACTGGGCGAATTCCTGCCGCGATTGCTCAAGCGCGATTACGTGATCACCGCCCAGACGCGTTTTTCCCCGGCGTTGATGAACTACACCGACAAGGGCCTTTTCGTTCCCTATTCGGAGAAGATCCAGGCCGGTCTGTCGATCACTGATTGCAAGGCGGCACCGCTGTATCAATACAATTATCCGCAACAGCTTTACTCCAGCTTCGACACGATCCCGCCGGTAGTCGTCAACAGCCTGCTGTTCATCGAAAACCGTTTCCTGCTCGACCCGCGCCAGCCCTTGGCCAACCCGGCGGTGGATTGGCCACGGTTCGGCATGGCGGCGTATACCCAGATCGCCAAGATGCTGCACCTGCCCGGTCAATCGGCGGGCGGCAGTACGCTGGCGACGCAACTGGAGAAGTACCGGCATTCGCCCGATGGCTTGACTGCGTCTGGCGGCGAGAAGATCCGCCAGATGATTTCCGCCAGCGTGCGCGCCTATCAGGACGGCCCGGACACCCTGAAGGCCCGGCAGAACGTAGTGCGCGATTACCTCAACAGCGTGCCGCTGTCAGCGGTGCCGGGGCACGGAGAAGTGCACGGCATGGCCGAAGGTTTGCGCGTGTGGTACGGAGCCGATTTCAACCAGGCCAACGAACGGCTGGCCAGCGAGGCGACGGATCCAAAAAGCCTGGCAGATAAAGGTCTGGCCCTGCGCGAAATGCTCTCGTTGATGATCGCCCAGCGCCGCCCTTCCCATTACCTGACCAAGGGCCGCGATGAACTGGCCGAGCTCACCGACAGCCATATACGCCTTTTGGCCCAGAACAACGTGATCGATGCGCCGTTCGCCGCTGCGGCACTGGCCAGCAAAGTCACCTACCGCGACTGGGCAACCCAGCCGACCATGCAACCGATCGAAACCAATAAAGGCATCAGCGTTGCGCGCAGTCGATTGGCAGGCTTGCTCAACCGTCCGTTGTACGACCTCGACCGCCTCGACCTCTCGGCCACCAGCACCCTGCAAGGTGAACTGCAAACCCAGGCCACTGCCTACCTGAAAAAACTCGCCGACCCGGCCTATGCCGCAGAAATCGGCCTGATGGGCGAACGCCTGCTGACCCCCACCAGCACCACCCAGGTGCGTTACAGCTTCACCTTGTTCGAGCTGACTCCGGACGGTTCGCGGGTGCGGGTACAGACCGACAGCACCGACCAGCCGTTCGACATCAACGAAGGCAGCAAACTGGAACTGGGCTCCACCGCAAAAATGCGGGTAATGACCACTTACCTGCAAATCATCGCCGAGCTGCACGATAAATATGGCGACATGAGCGTCCCGGATCTGAAGAAAGTCGAAGTGCCGGAGCAGGACCGCCTCAGCCGTTGGGTCGTCGACTACCTGATCCAGAACAAAGACCGCAGCCTGCCGACCCTGCTCAGTGCCGCGCTGGACCGTAAATATTCCGCCAGCCCCGGCGAGGCGTTTTTTACCGGTGGCGGTTTGCACACGTTCCATAACTTCCGCAAGGAAGACAACGGTCGCCTTCCGACTCTGCGCGACGCCCTGCGTGAATCGATTAACCTGCCTTTCATACGCCTGATGCGCGACCTGGTGCGCTACACCACTTATTCCGGCCCAGGCAACAGTGCCGAACTGCTCAAGGACGACCGCGACCCGCGACGTCAGGAATACCTGGCTTCGTTTGCCGACCGCGAAGGCACGTCGTTCCTGCTCAAGTTCTGGAAAAAATACCGCAACAAGGACACCCAGGCGCGGCTCGAAACGTTCCTCGACAGCATGCGCCCGACGCCGATCCGCCTGGCCGCCGTGCACCGTTACTTGCTACCGCGGGCCAGCCAGGAAAGCTTCAATACCTTCGTGCGCTCGCACCTGACAGGCGCCAAGCTCACCGAGAAGCTCACCGACGATCGCCTTGTGCGGCTCTACGATGCCTATGGCCCCGGCACTTACGACCTGCCTGATCAGGGCTTCATCGCCAAAGTGCACCCGCTGGACCTGTGGATGATGGGCTACTTGCTGACCCACCCCGACGCCACCTTCAAGGACATCGTCAAAGCCAGTCAATTCGAACGCCAGGAGGTCTACAGCTGGCTGTTCAAGAGCCGACACAAAGGCGCCCGCGACAACCGCATCCGTACCATGCTGGAGATCGAGGCGTTCCTCGACATTCACCAGCGCTGGCAAAAAGTCGGTTACCCGTTCGACCATCTGGTGCCGTCGCTGGCCACCGCCATCGGTAGCTCTGGCGACCGTCCGGCAGCGCTGGCCGAGCTGATCGGCACCATCCTCAACGACGGTGTGCGCATGCCGACGCTGCGCATCGACAGCCTGCATTTCGCCGCGAATACGCCATATGAAACCCAATTGATCAACGACCCGGATGCCGGCAAACGGGTAATGCCATCCGAAGTCGCCACCGCCATGCGCGAAGCCCTCTCGCAAGTCGTCGACGCCGGCACCGCAAGACGGGTTTCGGGCAGTTTCAAATTACCCGACGGCACACCGCTGGCCATGGGCGGCAAGACCGGGACCGGCGACAACCGCATCGAAGCCATAGGCTCGGGCGGACGAATCCTCAGTTCGAAATCCCTCAACCGCACGGCCACGTTCGTGTTCTACATCGGCGATACCCACTTCGGCACGCTGACCGCGTTCGTACCGGGGCGCTCGGCGGAAAACTTCACCTTCACCTCGGCGTTGCCGGTGCAGGTGCTCAAGGGCATGGCGCCGATTCTGACGCCGTATCTGCAACCGGGTACGCACACGATGTGCGAGCCAAACACGAGGACGGCTGTTCGTTGAGCGAGGTTCAACATTTTGGGCGCAATGGCGGTACATATGTATTTTTCACTCCCTGATTTTGTGAGCGTCATAGCGCCTCCCACACTTTTACCAACCAATTTTTGAGCTTTTTTCGCGCATGCCATTTGCCTAGTCTGGTCGCTCCATACTGATCAACGGACGATCATGCAATGCCCAATCTTCCCCAGGCGATCCAGGGATCTGCCCAGCCTTCAATTACCCCAGCCGATACCAGCATTCATTTCGAAATGGTCAACAAGGCCATTCCCGCGTGGCTGCGCAGCACCTCCATGGCCCGGGTCAGCGCCCTGAAAACCGTCAGGCTCAGCCTTCCTGACTGGCACAAAAACGCTTCCCCAGCCGATCACCGCAGCTTGAAAAATGCGGTCAAGCTCGGCTGGACCGCGCAAAACGATATCGATAAGGCGTTGCGTGGTTTGCAGGATGTGAAGGCCTTTGCCAAGCCGCTGTTGCAACAGGCATTGAAGGAGCGCTTCAGCGTTGAGGACGATGTCGAGGACACCTGGCTGCGCTTGTATGCACCGGTGAAATCACCGTGGTGGGTGCATGACTTCGGATCAGGCACTCGCAGCCGCACCCTCTCCTTGCTTGATGCGGCGCTGCATAATTTTTCCGACGGCGAGACCTTCAGCACCGACTCCGAATTCATTACCCGCCCCAATGCCGCCGGACACTTCGCAGTAAAAAGTCTCAAGCACAAAATCAGCATCGAGCAGTTCAAATCCCTGTGCAGGGAACTGGACCTCGGCGCCCGCTACGAAAAGCGTCTGAACGAGTATTTTCTTTCCACCAACAGCGTGGCCAACAACGTGTTGCGCCATAAAGTCATCCTCAGTCAGAAGAGCACGCTCAATGCAGCGGCACGCATGGCGCTGATGAAACAGGACATTGACCAGGACGCCTACGAGGTCGTGCAGGGCATGCTCGATGACCGCAGAAACCTGCATTGGCAGGGGCAACCCGTTGGCTATTACAACCTGTGCATGATGGATGCATCCCTGACCGGCGTTGTCCTGATCGCACCCGATGTCTCCACTGCCAATGCCCCTGTCCCGGTGATCGCGTACATCCCCCATGACCCGCAGCACCCGCTCAAACAATATGCGTCGCCGCTCGAATTCATGGCGCAACTGACGCGGCAGTTGCGCGATGGCTCGTCGCCCGAAAGCTACCAGCAGTTCTTCAGCCAGTTTGTCGACCAGCAACAACGCGGGCATTTTTTTGCGGGGTTGAATGAGCGCCTGAGCAAAGTCAAATGGCACCCCGCCGCGCCCGGCACCAACCTGCCGAGCTGGCGTGAAACGCCTGTGGACAATCCCAATCTGCAATTCGGTCTGTTGAAGGTTCAGGACGATCGCCAGACCAATTTCAACGGTGATCTGTGGGCCTATTTCTACCGACAGAAACTCAACAAGATTCTCAACGATGCCAAGGAAATCGCGATCTCCACCGAATACGCCGACCGCATGGCCCGCTGGGCCCGCTGGGCCTGGTGGGACAATCTGGAGAAGATGCTTTCGGACATGCTCAACGCCGCGCTGCTGGTGGCAATACCGTTCGTACCAGGCCTGGGCACACTGATGCTGGCCTACACCGCGTATCAACTGACCGACGAGTTGGTTGAGGGCATTGTTGATCTGGCCGAAGGTCGCTTGGCCGAGGCTGGTGAGCAAGCCATTGGTGTGTTGGAGAGTGTTGTGCAGTTGGGGGCGTTCGCCGCTGGGGCGACACTGGGCAACGTTGCACGAACAAAACTCTCGCCGTTTTTCGAAGGGCTCAAACCCGTGCAAACGCCCGACGGTCGGACACGGCTGTGGAACCCCGACCTCACCCCCTATCAACAACCAGACCTGGCCTTGCCGACGCAACTCAAGCCCAATGGTGCGGGTATTTACCAGCATCAAGGCCAACAGATTCTGCGGATGGACGGCCAGCTGTTCGAATTGAAAGCAGACCCGGCAACCGGGCAATACCGAATCAACCATCCGCAGCGATCCAATGCCTATGCCCCGACCCTGCGGCACAACAGTCAGGGTGCCTGGGTCAGCGAGACGGAGAACCCGCGCAACTGGGAAGGCACGCCGCTGATGCGCCGAATCGGTCACACCACCGATGCTTTCAGTGACGAGCAACTGGAGCGGATTCGCTTGATCAGCGCCACTGAAGAAACCGCGCTGCGCAGGATGCATATGGAGAACGCGCCCCCGCCACCATTGCTGATCGATACCTTGCAGAACCTCGGTGCACCGGTGGCTCGCATTGCTCAGTCCGCCGATATCGCCTCGCTGTTCAGCGAATTCCCCGGGTTGCCTGAAGCCGTCGCGGAAAAAATCTACCATGGCGCCACAGCGTCCGAGCGCCAACAGATCGCACAAAACCAGCGCCTGCCGCTGCGCATGAAAACCCAGGCGCGCGAGCTTCTGTTCGAGACGCAAGCGGTCCGCGCCGCCCAGGGTTTGTACAACGATGCACTGATCAACGTCGACACCGAGCGCCTGGTGCTGGGCACCTTGCGCATCAACACCGACACCTTCGGCAGCCTGCGCATCGAGATCCGCCAGGGCACGTTCGATGGCGAACTGCGTTGCAGCGCCGGGCCTGAGAACGCCAGGCAAGTGCGGGTCATGATTCACGAACCCTCCGGGAAGTATCAGGTGCGCGATGCCGCAGGCCTGCCAATCCACGATGCTGACGGGTTCCTGCCCGCCCTGCTCCATGCCATGGGCCAGGAAGGGCAAAGTGCCTTGGGCTACCGGCCGGGTGATGGTGAGTTTTTCAGGGAATGGATCATCGCCAAGACCGCACCGCCAAGCGAGCGCCGTACGGTACTGGCCATGCCGCCCGTACGACCGGTCGCCGAGCATGAAACGATGCTGTTGGTTCGTGGTGGTGGCGTAAGCAGAGATGCAAGAACGCTGCATGAACGTATTCAGGATCAGCGACAGCGACGAATTGCTGGTCTCACCTGTGAACACGTTGCGTTGGCGCACGCGGGTGCCGTCGGGCAGAGTGTCATAGGTGTTGGTGGTGTCGAGCCAGCTGCGGTTGTGGCTCACCACCAGACTGCCGGAGCCATAGTTGTACAGCGCTTGCAGATCGGCGCCGGTGCCGTGGTCTTCGGTCTGATAAAGGTTGGCATACAGGCTGATGCTGTTGGCCAGGCTCCAGTCGATGGAGCTGCCGTACTGCAACGTATTGCGAACCTGGCGTGCGGACAGCCCTAGAATCACCCGTGGGTGCAGCAGATAATTGATCGCCGCGCCCGCCGTGGCATCGCCGCTGTCCTGCTGGTCCCAATTACTGAACAGTTTGCTTTCCTGTCCGGCGAACAGGTTGTAGCGCCAGCGCTCATCAAGGTTGCGCCAATTGTTCGGCTTGTAGATCAGTTCCTGGGTGGTCGAGGTGGTCTGGCCGTCTTCGATCAGGCGCACTTCCACTTCGTAAATGCCGCCGGGCAAGGGGCGTGTGTCGAGGGTCTGCAAACCCGCCGGCACCGATTGTGTATTGATCAACAGACCGTCGCGGTAGATTTCAACGGACCCCTGTCGATTGGCCGTCACGTAAATCGGGTAGACGCTGGGTTTCGGACTGTCGATTGCCAGGCTGTCGGAGCTGCCATACATCACACCCACGGCAGTGTCGGGGCTGGTGCCGAACGAGCGCGGCTGGCGCGTCAGGCCTTCGGCGTTCGGGGTGAAGTAACCCAGGCGGAAAAAACTGCCCTCCAGCTCACGCTGGGTAAAAAGCTCATGCACCGCGTGGTAGGTCTTGTCATCCGGCCCACCCAAGCGTGCCAGCTGCATGTTGAAGGTCTGGCTCCAGTTACCCAGGCTGCCGCTGGCTTCCAGGCCAAAGCGCCCGCCCAGATCCTGGTCCTGGCCACCGTTCAGATTGAGCTGGTTGCGCACCATCAGGCCGCTGCTGCCGCCCTCGGGTTGGTCGAAGTAACGCTTGGCTTCGCTGTCGCGCTCGGCATTTTCGGTGACGATCGACAGCAATGAATTTTCAAGGTTGTAATGCACCGCCAGCATTTGCTCGGGGCATTGACTTGTGCAGGTGCCCAGCATCACGCCGGGTTTCAGAATATCAGCCCAGGTTTCGCGCTCACTGGCGCCGAAGCGGCTTTCGCTGGTATCGGTAAATTCGAGCAGCGTCACACGGTCATCGCGTGACAGCACAATCATCGCTTCGCCGAGGGGTTGTTGATCGAGTTCAAGCCTGACCGCCAGCGGAACATCGAAAAAGTGCTCTTCGAATTCGGCCGGTAAACCCTTGGCCTGCGCCAGCAAACTTCGCGGCGTGTTATCAATGGACGTGGGCGCCGCAAATGCACTGCTACATAACAGCAGCGCAAGCGCCGCCGCGATGGGCGTCATCGGGAACATGAACGAGTACTCTATTTACAGGAATAGTCAGAGCACGGCCGACAAACTGAAAAGTCTGCCGACCGAATACGTTACTTGCAGAAAGTAAACGTTTTACCGTCGCAAGACTTGCTTAGACGGAAGGTTCAATGACCAGCATGACAACACCGGTGTAGTCGCCGGCATCAGGTTTGCCGCTGGTGGCCGCACTGATTTTGAACGGTGCACGGTAACGCGTGTTGGATTCAGCGTCTCCAACGACTTCCTGCGAAGTGGTATTCAACGTCTTGCCATTGAGCTCGACTTTTAAATCAATGGTTTTGCTGCCGGCAATCAGCTTTGGCACGCCTTCCAGACGTGCGTTGACCTTACCGGCGGTGTGAAGGACGTCAAAGTGCCCGTCGACGGTTTTCATCGCATCGATGCCTGGGTTGTAGCTCATGTCCTGGTCCTTGTTGACCAGATCGAAATCAACCGGCACCGCGTAGAAGTCGTCAGAGTTGACAGTTGCTTTCAAACTGATCGAGTGCCTGGCTTCAGTGGCGGCAAACGCCATCGAAGAACTCAGTGCCAGAACAGCCAGGGGAGCTGCGAACGCGATTTTCTTGAACATCTTTCAGTACCTGTTTTTTAAAAAGGATGAAGTGCTGAAAGTTCATGCTGAATAAAACTGTCACGAGCAGTTATTGACTCAGCTGAACTTTCAACGCCGAAAGATGATCGACCAAATAGTCTGGAAAGTAAGCAGGCAAGTTCCTCAAAGTGCGTAGCCAAAGTGCCTGAAGAACGGAAAGAAAAACACTGGAATATTGAAAAACCCCCTGTTCGGCTGTCAGATCAAGACTACACAAAGCCATTACATTGGCAATAAAGGCCGATAACGACACTGCAACTTCTGTAGGAGAGATATTACAAAGCCAATGAATTAAGGCGGAAATCTTACAATTAGAGAGTTAACACTAATTTCAACTTGTTCGCCCGTTTTAAAGGCCGGTTTCGGAGCCGCGAATGCGCCATTTCCAATGGCGGTTTCGCCTGGCGTGGCGACCAGCCGTTGGTCGGGGGATTTTGCAGAGGTCATAAGATATATCTTAAGTTGTATCTAAACACGACGAGAGAACGCAAAAATGAGAGACCATCATTCCCCCCACCGCGAGCACGGCGATGGCCGCGACGGCTTCGAAAAACGCCCCGGCCGCGAACGCGGTGGCCGCGGCCCACGGGTATTTGCCCCGGGCGACCTGAAATTGCTGCTGCTGGCGCTGATCGCCGAACAGCCCTGCCACGGCTACGACTTGATCCGCCAGATCGAAGGCATGTTCGACGGCGCTTACAGCCCCAGCCCCGGCGTGATCTACCCGACCCTGACGTTTCTGGAAGAGAGCGAAATGATCCTGGGCGATGCCGAAGGCGGCAAAAAGCGCTACAGCGTGACCGACGCCGGGCGCCAATCCCTGACCGAGCAGGCCGTCGCCCTTGAAGGCGTGCGAGTGCGCATCGATGTCAGCAAACGTTCGCTACGCGGCCATGATCGCCCGGCGGAAATCCACGAAGCGGTGCATAACTTGCGGCATGCCTTGCAACTGCACCATGGCCGTTGGAGCCCGGAAGAAATCCTGCGGGTGCGCGACTTACTCAACAACGCCGCCAAAGCCATTGTCGACGGCCCGACTGTTCAACCTGTCCAGGAGAAAGCGCATGACTGAAGTGATCACGCAAACCATCCACCGTGTCATGCACGAGATCAAGCGCCGTCGTCTGGAAGTGCTTCGCGTGGTCGACCTGACCCCGCGCATGCGCCGCATTACCCTGGGCGGCCCGGAGCTGGCCGGTTTTGTCAGCCTCGGCACGGACGATCACGTCAAGTTGCTGTTCCCGCAGAACGCGGCGGAACACGCGGCGCTGGAAACCCTCGTGCTCGGCGCGGGCAAGAACGACGGGCCGATGCCGGCCATGCGCGACTACACGCCACGCCGCTACGACCTGGAAACCCTGGAATTGGACATCGATTTTGTGCTGCACGGCGACGGCCCTGCCTCGACTTGGGCCGAGCAGGCCAAGCCCGGACAGTTCCTGCACATCGGCGGGCCAAGGGGTTCGATGATCGTGCCGGACATCTTCGACAGCTATCTGCTGATCGGCGACGAAACCGCCCTGCCCGCGATTGCCCGACGCCTGGAAGGCCTGGCAGCCAATCGCCGTGCGTTGGTGATCGTCGAAGTGGAAAACGGAAAGGAACAGCAAGAGCTGCACAGCGCTGCCGAGGTCAATGTGATCTGGGTGCTGCGTGAAGGTGGCAAGGATCATTTGCTCAGTACCGTACGGCAGATCCAGGTGCCCACTGGCAGCTTGTATGCGTGGGTCGCGACCGAGAGCAAAGTCTCGCGGCAGATTCGTCGGGTGTTGCTGGATGAGCATGGGCTGGACGATCAGTTCGTCAAAGCCGTTGGCTATTGGAAACTGGGGGACAGCGAAGAGGAATAACCGAGTGCCGTCGTAGCAGCTGGCGCAGCCTGCTGCTACAAAACTCAAACCGTGTTCACTGGCACTTGGCGCGCCAACGATCCAACCCGATCACCACTAACCCAATCACCACAAACCCCACCAGCACCCCCGCCGCATTGATGAACACTTGCGAGTAACCCAGCAAGTTCACATTCAGGAACCAATAGGGATAAGCGCTCAACAGATGCCCGCGCAGCATCGCGTAGGCGAAGTAGACACACGGATAGATCAGCCACAACGGCACATGTTTGAGGCGCAGCGTGCCTTTGGGTACACAGAACCACCAATACCCCAGAAACAGCAGCGGCATCACGTCGTGCAGGAGTTCATCGGCAACGAACTGCAAGCCTTCAGGACGAAACAGATGACGCAGTAACAGGTTGTACGCAACGCTGACCAACACAATGCTCACGGCAACACCGCTGCTCACCCACGGCTGCAGAAACCAGCGCCGCGCGGCTGATTCACGGCGGGTCGCAGCGCAGGTCAGTACCACGGCGACGAGCATATTGGTCAGGACGGTGAAGTAACTGAAGTAACTCATCAGCCCGCCCAACAGGCTGCCGCCGCTACTCCAGCGATAATAAAGTGTCAGGTACATCTGGATGCTCAAGGCCGTCCAACCGAGAACCGCTGCCAGGCAGATCAGACGCCGTCGCACATCAGCAGCAATCACCATTCAGAGCGGGCGCTTGGTGCGCATCAACTTCACGTACAAGCGTTCGACCTTCTCCCGCGCCCAAGGGGTTTTACGCAAAAACGTCAGGCTCGACTTGATGCTCGGGTCACTCTTGAAGCAGCGAATATCAATGCGCTCGGCCAGCCCCGACCATTCGTAGTGTTCAACCAGGGCATTGAGGATTTGCTCCAGTGTTACGCCGTGTAGCGGGTCGTGGTTCTGTTCGGTCATGCCGGGCCTTTCGCGATGTTGGAATGAGGAAGCCGCGCACCTTACGTTAAATGTAGGTGAAACGGAAAAGATCGCAGGCTGCGACATTTCGTGGACTGTTACCAAATCTGAAAAGATGCATGTCAGTAAAAGCTCTTTCTCTATTTGTAACAGAACATTATCCTTGCGCCCGTTCTAGCTGAAACGCTTCTGCACACTCGAATCACTTCTGCTGTTCCCGTTCATCCCCAGAAAAAGATCAAGAATTTCCTTTCTATGCCTGATTTTCCAATCTTAAAAGACAGCGCTGTCTCAATACCTGTTGCCTGCCGAAAAACACTGAATTTCATCGGTGGTTTCACTGTGCTGGGCTTGGCCAACTGCACGCTAGCCGCCCCGGCCTTCGATAGCGATTCCCCCTGGATGCTCGGCGACTGGAACGGCACTCGCACAGAACTTGCGGAAAAAGGCTACGACTTCAAAGTCGATTACACCGGCGAAATGGGCAGCAATCTGCACGGCGGCTATGACCACGACCGCACCGCGCGCTACAGCGACCAGTTTGCCCTTGGCACTCATCTGGACTTGCAGAAGATTCTCGGCTGGAGCGACGCCGAATTTCAGCTGACCATCACCGAACGCAGCGGCAACAACATCAGCAACGACCGCATCAATGATCCGCGTGTCGGTGGCTTCACTTCGGCCCAGGAAGTCTGGGGCCGTGGCCAGACCTGGCGTTTGACGCAGATGTGGTATCAGCAAAAATTCTTCGACCAGAAGCTCGACATCAAGGTCGGCCGCTTCGGCGAAGGCGAAGACTTCAACAGCTTCCCCTGCGACTTCCAGAACCTGGCGTTCTGCGGTTCTCAGGTCGGTAACTGGGTCGGCGGCATCTGGTACAACTGGCCGGTCAGCCAATGGGCGATGCGGGTCAAGTATCACCTGACGCCGGAGCTGTACGCGCAGGTCGGCGTGTACGAGCAGAACCCGTCGAACCTTGATCGCGACAACGGCTTCAAACTCAGCGGCAGCGGCACCCAGGGCGCGATCCTGCCGGTGGAACTGGTGTGGACGCCCAAGCTCAACGGCCTGCCGGGCGAATACCGCGCCGGTTACTACTACAGCAACGCCACCGCCACCGACGCCTACAAGGACAGCAACGGCCAGCCCGCCGCCCTGAGTGGCGAGGCCTACCGCAGCGCGTCGAGCAAACACGGCGTGTGGCTCGGCATCCAGCAGCAAATCACCAGCATTGCCAGCGACCATTCGCGCGGCCTGAGCGTGTTCGCCAACGGCACGATGCACGACAAGAAAACCAACGCCATCGACAACTATGTCCAGGCCGGCGTCGTCTACAAAGGCCTGTTCGATGCCCGCGCCAAGGATGACATCGGCTTCGCCATGGCCCGTGTGCACGTCAACCCGGCTTATCGCAAGAATGCCGAGGCGACCAACCAAGCCCATGCGATTTTCGACTACGACGATCCATCGTTCCTGCCGCCCCAAGACACCGAATACAGCGCCGAACTCTATTACGGCGTGCACGTCACTAACTGGCTGACCGTGCGCCCGAACCTGCAATACATCCGTCATCCCGGTGGCGTGAACGAGGTCGATGACGCCTTGATCGGAGGCATCAAGATCCAGTCCTCGTTCTAAAAAACCCCAAAAAACTGTAGGAGCCGAGCTTGCTCGCGATGAGGCCGTCACAGTCAACATCAATGTTGCCTGACCCACCGCTATCGCGAGCAAGCTCGGCTCCTACAGAAATTGCATCAACCCAACAGCTTTCATCTGAACCATGCCCCCGCAATATCGTCATCTACAGTGAACGTGCGAGGGACTACTTGAAATGTCACGGAGAATCACACTATGAGCACTGATGGTGCCTTGAGTCGAAGCCGTCTGCTGCCGAGCCTGCTCGGCATTCTGCTTCTGCTAATGGGCCTGGCCATGCTGGCCGGGGGGATCAAGCTGAGCATGCTCGGCGGCTCGCTGTATTACCTGCTGGCCGGCATCGGCCTGGCGCTGACCGGCATCCTGCTGTTGATGGCTCGCCGCGCTGCGCTGGGGCTGTACGCAGTGGTGCTGTTCGCCAGCACCGTGTGGGCATTGTGGGAAGTCGGCCTCGACTGGTGGCAACTGGTGCCGCGTCTGGCGATGCTGTTTGCGCTGGGCATCGTCATGCTGCTGCCGTGGTTCCGTCGTCCGCTGCTGCGTGATGGCGCCGCACCGATGGGCACCGGCGCACTGGGCGTGGCCGTGGTGCTCGCCGGCGTTACGGCACTGGCCAGCCAATTCACCAACCCAGGTGAAATCAAAGGTCAGCTGGACCGCGACAGTGTCGATGGCATGACCAACACCGCCCCGGCCATGCCGGACGGTGACTGGAATTCCTATGGCCGCAGCGCTCACGGTGACCGTTATTCGCCGCTGGCACAGATCACCCCGCAGAACGCGCACAAACTGGTTGAAGCCTGGAGCTACCGCACCGGTGACCTGCCAGGGCCGAACGATCCGGGCGAAACCACTGCCGAAAACACCCCGCTGAAAGTCAACGGCATGCTCTACGTCTGCACGCCGCACAGCCAGGTGATTGCCCTGGACCCGGACACCGGCAAGGAAATCTGGCGTTTCGATCCGAAGCTCTCCACGCAGAACGCGGCGAACTTCAAGGGTTGGGCGCACATGACCTGCCGTGGCGTGACTTATCACGACGACGCGGTGTACGCCTCCGAGCAGAGTCCGACCGGCAGCGCCAGCGCTCCCGTGGCCAGCGTCTGCCCGCGCCGGATCTTCCTGCCGACTGCCGACACTCGTCTGATCGCGCTGAACGCCGACACCGGCAAGATGTGTGAAGACTTCGGCGACAAAGGTCAGGTCGACCTGCGCGCCAACATCGGCGGCTTCACGGCCGGCGGTTACTACTCCACCTCGCCGCCAGCGGTCACCAAGGATCTGGTGGTGATTGGCGGTCACGTCACCGACAACGTTTCCACCGACGAGCCAAGCGGCGTGATCCGCGCGTTCGACGTGCACACCGGCAAACTGGTGTGGAACTGGGACAGCGGCAACCCGGACGACACTACGCCGATTGCCGAAGGCAAGGTCTACACCCGCAACTCGCCGAACATGTGGTCCATGTTCGCCGTCGATGAAAAACTCGGCATGCTCTACCTGCCGATGGGCAACCAGACCCCGGACCAGTTCGGTGGCGCACGTACCCCTGAATCGGAACTGCACGCCGCCGGCCTGACTGCGCTGGACATCGCCACCGGCAAAGTGCGCTGGCACTTCCAGTTCACTCACCATGACCTATGGGACATGGACGTGGGCGGCCAGCCAACCCTGATGGACCTGAAAACCGCTGACGGCGTCAAGCAAGCGGTTTTGGCCTCCACCAAGCAAGGCAGCATCTACGTGCTGGACCGCAGCACCGGCCAGGCCATCGTGCCGATCAATGAAGTGCCGGTGCCGCAAGGCGCGGTGGAAGGCGACCACACCTCGCCGACCCAACCGAAATCCGACCTGAACCTGATGCCGCCGCCGCTGCAAGAGCGCGACATGTGGGGCGTTACGCCGTTCGACCAGCTGATCTGCCGGATCGACTTCAAATCCATGCGTTACGACGGCCCGTTCACCCCGCCATCGCTGCAGGGTTCGATCGTGTATCCGGGTAACTTCGGCGTGTTCGACTGGGGCGGCATCTCGGTTGACCCGGTGCGCCAGATCGCTTTCGTGAACCCGAGCTACATGGCGTTCAAATCGAAAATGATCCCGGCCGCCGAAATCGCTGCCCAGGGCCCGCGCAAAAGCGAAACCGAAGGCGTGCAGCCGAACAAAGGCGCGCCGTACGGTGTGGTCCTTGAAGCGCTGCTGTCGCCAATGGGCCTGCCGTGCCAAGCGCCAGCGTGGGGTTATGTCGCTGCAATCGACCTGACGACCCATCAGAAAATCTGGATGCACAAGAACGGCACCGTGCGTGACAGCTCGCCGGTTCCGATCCCGCTGAGCATGGGCGTGCCAAGCCTGGGCGGCACCTTCACCACCGCTGGTGGCGTCGGTTTCCTCAGCGGCACCCTCGACCAGTACCTGCGCGCCTACGACATGAAAAACGGCAAGCAACTGTGGGAAGGCCGCCTGCCGGCCGGCGCGCAAACCACGCCGATGACCTACACCGGCAAGGACGGCAAGCAATACGTGCTGGTCGTTGCCGGCGGCCACGGCTCGCTGGGCACCAAGCAGGGTGACTATGTGATTGCGTACAAGCTGTCCGAGTAAGTTGTAACGGCAGTAAAACAAAAGGCGACGCCCTCACAGGCGTCGCCTTTTTTATTGCCGTCACCGTCCCTGTAGGAGCTGCCGAAGGC
>NZ_JBSVXD010000095.1:0-23374 GCF_054070755.1 Pseudomonas sp. SDO5591_S426
TACAGTTTTTTAGCGTTTGGGAGATTTTGTTTTGCTCACTCCAATACCCGTCACGATCCTCAGCGGCTTCCTCGGCGCCGGCAAAACCACTCTGCTGCGCCACCTGCTCAAAGCCGAGCACGGCCTGAAAATCGCCGTGATCGAAAACGAATTCAGCGACGCCGGCATCGACACCCAACTATTGGGCGACGAACCGGTACAAGTGATGACGCTGTCCAACGGCTGCGTCTGCTGCACCATCCACACCGACCTGACCAAAGCCCTGTACCTGCTGCTCGAACGCCTGGACAGTGGCGATATCGCCTTCGACCGTCTGGTGATTGAATGCACCGGTCTGGCCGATCCGGCACCGGTGGCGCAAACCTTCTTCATCGACGAAGAACTGCGCGAGCGCTACATCCTCGACGGCATCATCACACTGGTGGACGCGGCGCACGCCGAGACTCACCTGACCCAAACCATCGCCCAGGCGCAGATCGGTTTCGCCGACCGCTTGCTGGTGAGCAAGCGCGACTTGGTAGACGAGCCGACCTTCACTGCGCTGAGCGAGCGGCTGACCCGGATCAATCGTCGCGCACCGATTCGCGGGGTCGATCACGGCCAGATTGATCTGGCCGAGCTGCTCGACGTGCGTGGTTTCAATCTCAATGCCGACCTCGGTGGTGGCGTGAGTTTGCGCCCGGTGAGCCAGGCCCCGTCCATTGACCGCATTTCCAGCCTGGTGCTGCGCACCGACAAACCGCTGGATATCGACAAGCTCAGCGAGTTCATGAACGAGCTGCTGGAGGACCACGGCAAGCAACTGCTGCGCTACAAAGGTGTGCTGAGCATCGTTGGCGAACCGCGGCGCATGGTGTTTCAGGGCGTGCTGAAGCTATACGGTTTCGACTGGGATACTGAGTGGGCCGAAGACGAAGCGCGTGAGAGCGTGATCGTATTCATTGCCGATGATTTGCCGGAAGCGAAGATTCGCGAAGGGTTCGCCCGAGTTGCGGCCGTGTGAGATGTTAAAAATTGAGACGCACGGCATTCATCAAATACGTGTGGATGGATGTCGGGCGATAGTTGGAAGGGTGTTGTTACTTTTTAGTAGTGAGCATTTAGTGGGTGCTCGAATCGGTATTTGTGCTTAACGATTGCAGCATGTTTTTATTTGGTTGACTTTGGTTGTTGGTGCTGTAGGGAGTGGCTTAAGTAACGTTACATTAAGTTTGCTTTTCAGGTGCGTCGGTTTCTGTTTTCTGGTGTTAGTTTTGTTAGGTGCCACTTAGGGCGCCTCGCAATTTTATATCTGGAGACATATATGAAAAATCAAGTTATGGACATGTCGGGTGATTTCGCCAGCGAGTTCGAAGCCTACGTCAAGGCAGGTATCAACAAGATGGCTGGCCTTGAAGTGATGGCGACTACTGCAATCACTTGCGAAAGCCTGGGCTGCACGTTCGGCTGCTAAGCCTCTCGTAACATGTGGCGGGTCTCCCTACCCGCCATGCTGGTTAAGGTGGCAAAGCATGCTGGCTGATATTCTGACGTTTCAAGAGCGTGAAGCATCGGGTGCAGGTCGTGACGTCGATGTCGATGTCGATGTCGATGCTCTGTGCAGTACCCTGCATATGTTGCATAAGGATGATCGTGCCGTTACGCGCTATTTCGGGTTGGGTAAATCCGACTTGATTCATTGGTTTGGAAAGCAGTCCAAGCGAGAAAGTAAATACTCGACACTGGAAGAGTTTGAAAGAAAAATTCATCTTATTGGTTCACTGGCTAAGGCTGGTAACAATAGCAGCGCAAGCCGTGAAACCTTTGAAGGTTTTTATGAGGCCTTGCGTGGTTACTTTGAGTGTGTATTTAAAAGTGATGCTAGATATGTAGAGGCTAGCAATCATTTTGATGCCGGATCGTTGCTTTCAAGTCTCAGGCCCTATGTTTTAGCCAGTATCAAGCGTCTGTCCGAAAAGTCACTTGTACATTGTCTCAATACACGAATATCAGAGGGCGTGGAAACTGACCTGGAAAGCTTCGAGCATTACTTGAGTGCCGGCGCAACAGGTCCGATCCTGGAGGCCTATCCGGTACTGGCCGACTTGCTGATTCGACATTTGGAAGGTACATCGGCTTACCTGTACAAAATCATCTTCCATTTTGCTGACGATGTTGATGTGCTGATGCAGGTGTTCGATCTGCCCGACCGTCGAATCGACTCGATCGAACTCGGATTGGGCGATCCTCACGCTGACGGCGAAACGGTTTGCGCCGTCCGGATCGCAGGTACATCGCTGGTCTATAAGCCGAGAAGTAATCGGGAAGCGCAGCTCTATAGTTCGCTTCTGATGCTGTTGCACCAGAAAACCGCGGACGAGTGTTTCTCTGCAAAAACGCCATCAATGGTGAGCAGTGACGATCACTGCTGGATCGAAAAAATCGACAATCTGGCCTGCAAAAACAACGCCGAACTGACCTTGTTCTATCGACGGATGGGGGCGCAGATCGCGCTTGTTCACGCGTTGAACGGCATCGACTTCCACTACGAAAATATCATCGCCTGTGGGAGCAGCCCGGTTTTCATCGACCTTGAGTGCCTGTTGACCGCCTCGATGATCGACTTGCAGGGCGATCTGCCCAGCACCGGTGCGTTGTTCAAAACCCTGAAGTTCAACAGCCAGTCAGTGTTTTCGACGGGTTTTGTTCCCTACTCACCCGATTCTGAAAATGATTTCAGTGGCCTGACGGCTCAGAAACAGTTCACCAGCACGGCAAGGCAGTTGATCCGCGAGCAAGGTTTCTATCATTTGAAGCGGATCAAGATCGACAAAACGCCGCTCATCAAACACCTGCCAATTTTCGAGGGAACGCAATATTCACTGGGGACCTATGAAGACGCGTTTCTTGAGGGTTTTGGATTTGCCTACGATGAGGTCATGAAACATCAGGCGGCGATACTGGAGCTGATTGATCAGCACGCCGCGCAGTTGAAAACACGTGTGTTGATCAAGAATACCCAGCGCTATATCGATTTCATCGAACTGACGCTGCACCCACGTTTCACGCGGTGCATGCTTCAGCGGCAATTGCTGCTGGCGACGTTGTGGTCTGAATCCAACGAATCACTCATCAAAAAAAATGTGGCCAGCCATGAGTTGATCGATCTTGAGCGCGCCAACATCCCCAGTTTCACCATGCCGATCGCTTCGAGCGATCTGTTCAATGCTCATGGTGCTTTTGTCGCCTCAATCGAGATCGACAGTCCCCTGGAGAGTTGCCGGCGAAAATTGAGCTCGCTATCCCCAGGCGACAAAACATTCCAGTTGCTCATCTTGAAGGAGTGTCTGTTTCCTGCGGGCAATGGAGCTTCGCCCATGAATAGACGGCATGTCAGTACCGACATCCCCAACGTGCAGGCGACGCAGTATCTGGCAGGCGCTTTGAAAGTGGCAGACGCCATCGAGCGGTTGAGAATCGATGGCGAAGAAGGGGATGTGGCGTGGACTTTCCTCAACTCCCATCCGACCACCCGGCGCAGTTATCTCTCGCCGATGACCAATAGTCTGTACAGCGGGATGGGCGGTCTAGCGGTTTTTTACATGAGTCTGTACCGAGTCAGTGGCCAGACTGAGCACTTGGTCAGGGCGGATCAAATCGTCGACTCGATGGCCAGATCCCGCGAGCATTTTGACAGTGACATGGCGGTCAGTGCGTATTTCGGTCTGGCGTCGTATCTCTATGTGCTGGTCAATCACCAACAGGTGACGGGCCGGGATATTCACGCAGCGACGATTGATGAGTTGCTACTCAAACTGGAGGATTTTCCACAACAAGGAGACGAATTCGACTTCCTCAACGGTTGGTGCGGGACCGTCACGTTGTTGGTGAACCTCTATCAGCTCCAGCCACGACAACGGCTGATCCCATTGATCGAAAGGTACTCGGCAGCCATTCGGGCGGAACTGGTGAAAGAAGACGGGCGATTTTTGCGCAAGGCCTGCGCAACACCGCTACTCACTGGATTCTCCCATGGGATTTCCGGCGTTCTCCTGGCGCTGGCCAAGGTCTACGAGGTGACAAAAGACGCGTCGTTGATTGCGTTAACGATTGACCTGCTGGAAGACGAAAACCGTCAGAAGGGCCAGGGAGGTTGGCTCGACCTGCGTGAGCCGTCCATTCCCTCGCACATGACCAAGTGGTGTCACGGCGATGCCGGGATTCTGATTTCCAGGCTGCAACTCATGCACGCGCTGAAAGATGTGTTCGATGCCGAGCATCTGGCGATGGTGGAGGGTGATATTCGTTGGTGCGAAAGCAATATCTGGCGCCATGGCCTCGGTTCAGGTTACAGCTTGTGCCACGGAGATTTCGGCAATCTGCTGTGTCTGCTGGCGCTTTATCGCCGCACGGGAAACAACCTGGGTATTGAGCGGAGCCTGCGGGCATTGTCCGGAGTTGCCGAAAGTTTCTTCAACGAAGATTTCATGGGGCAAGACAGTGTGCCTGTGCTCGGGATGATGCTGGGATTGGCGGGTGTCGGTCAGGCACTGCTGTGTGCGGTCAATCCAACAGTGCCTGATGTCCTGGCGTTGACCTTCATGCAGTCGAACCCAGCAACCGTTGCTCAAGATCAGCCAGGTGCTGTGTCACCAGCCGAACCGCTGCGTTGACGTCGGCCCGCTCCACGGCCTCGACAATAGCGGCATGCGCATGCTCGATGTGATCGCAGGCAGTCTGTTGTTCGCATTGGGCGATTGCCAGTGATGTCATGGGAACCAGGCTGCCTAAAAAGTGCGCCAGTGGTGCGTTTCCCGCCATGTCGGCCAGTTGCAGGTGAAACTCACCAGACAGACGGATCGCCGCTCCGTGCTGGCCGCGAGCCTGCTTTTGCCGGTAATTGTCGATCAGGGCATGCAGCGCTTTGACTGCAGCCGGGCGTGGTTGCTGGCAGGCGAGCTGGATGAGCGTGGTTTCAGTGAGACGGCGCGCGTGGAGTATTTGGCGAGTTTGTTCGGGGGCCGGTGCCGCGATTTGTGGACGATGATTCGGGCGCAAAATAACGATCTGCTCATGGGACAGGCGTGTCAGCACCCGGCGTACATGGCTGCGGCTAGCGCTGAACATTTGTCCCAGGCTTTCTTCGGTGAAGCGACTGGACGCAGAAATACGCTGCTCAAGAATTGCATCGAATACCCGTGGATAGAGGTCGTCCACCAGGGACTTGTCGTGACGAGCACGGCAAAAGGGCAGCGCCGCCGGTGTTTCACGACTGTATTGCGCCAAGGCTAAGCTATTCATGGCCTGTCTCCGCTTTGCAAATGTTCAACTGCCGAAATGGTCTTCCGGGATGTTCAACTCGATGCCCATCCGCTGGCCTTCCCGAATAATGTGCCGGCGCATCTCGGCGCTGGCTTGGGCGCTGTTCTTGCTGCGGATTGCCCGAACCACCGCTTCGTTTTCTTCGAGGCGCTCAGCCAGATGTTCCGGGGAGTTGCGCAGCACGTCAGCGCTCTGCTTGAGGGCATTGCTGGTTTGCTGGACCACGCTCTGGAAGATCGGATTCGACGTCAGTGTGAATAACTCTTCGTGGAAGGCGATGTAGGCATTCACGCCGGCTTCACTGTCGTTGGCTTCCAGGGCTTCGCGCATGTCCATCAGGGTCAGGCGCAGTTGCCCGACTTCCTTGCTGCTGATGGATTGCGCCACCAGGCCAACGATGAACGGCTCGAGGGTGTAGCGCAGTTGCAGCACATCTTCCAGGCTTGCCGCGGCCACTGCGCTTTCATGCGCCTGGCTGTCGGCGAGATTGGCTTCGAGCACCACCACGCCTTTGCCCGGCATCGAGCGCACCAGACCGAGGGTTTCCAGCACGATCACCGCTTCACGCAGGCTCGGGCGGCTGATGCCCAGTTGTTCGGCCAGCTCACGTTGCCCCGGCAGCATATCGCCGGAACGCCACTGACCACGGGCCAGCGCGGCCCGAAGTTTTTCCACGACTGAATTTACAACGGTCGACGAGGTAATCACTGTTCGCTCCATGAGCATCCGTAACGTTTGTTGGCCGTGCCTGCCCGAAGCAGGCACGGCGTGTATTCAAAATTCCTGCTGATGCGCCGGTGCCACCGGTTTGCGCGGCTGGAAGGTATAACCGACCTGGCCGGAAAGTACCTTGTTCGCCCGCTGCACATCGATGTCCTTTTCCCAGCGGGCAATGGCCACGGTCGCCACACAGTTGCCGATCAGGTTGGTCAGCGCCCGGCCGATGCCCATGAACCAGTCCACAGCCAGCACCAGCACCAGACCCACCACCGGAATCGCCGGGATCGCGGTCAGCGTCGCGGCCAGAATCACCAGCGCCGAGCCGGGAATACCGTGCGCGCCTTTGGAGGTGATCAACGACACCAAAAGAATCGTCAACAGGTCGGTCATCGCCAGCGGCGTGCCGGTGGCATTGGCAATAAACACGATGGCCAGGGTCAGGTAGATGGAAAAACCGTCGAGGTTGAACGAGTAACCGGTTGGAATCACCAGCCCGACCGTCGAACTGCCGATGCCCAGATGCTCAAGCTTGCGCATGATTTGTGGCAGCACAGCGTCGGACGAAGCAGTGCCCATGACGATCAGCAGTTCTTCACGCAGGTACTTGAGTAACGGCCACATCTTCAAACCGGAGAGGCGCATGACCAAGCCGAGAATCAGCGACACGAAGGCTACGCAGGTCAGGTAAAACAGACCGACCAGGCTGCCCAGGTGTTGCAGCGAGTCCAGGCCATATTTGCTGGTGGTGAAAGCGATCGCACCGAACACACCGATCGGCGCCAGACGCACGATCATGCCCATGATGCGGAAGATCACGTGGCTCAGCTCATTGATCAATCGTGAAATACCCGACGCCGCTTCGCCCACCAGATTCAGCGCGCTGCCGAACAGCACCGAAAACAGCAGGACTTGCAGGATGTTGTTGTCGGCGAAGGCGCCAATGACCGAGGTCGGAATCAGGTCCATCAGGAACTGCGTGGTGGTGTGCATGTGCTGACCACGCTGGGCGATATCGCCCATGTCGGCGACGGAAAGCTGCTCCAGATGAATGTTCGCGCCGCTGCCGATCCCGGTGCTGAAGGCGAACACCAGACCGATCACCAGCGCAATGGTGGTGAGGATTTCAAAGTAGATCACCGATTTGAGGCCGATGCGGCCGACCTTCTTCAGGTCGCCGGCACCGCTGATGCCGCTGACCACGACGCAGAACACAATCAGGCCGATGAGCATTTTGATCAGCTTGATAAAACCGTCACCGAGCGGTTTGAGCTGAGCGGAGTATTCGGGAAGGGTCAGCCCGCAGACGATGCCGAGCACCAGTCCGAGAACCACTTGGAGGAAGATTGAACGCGAGCACCATCTGAGCATGGGAGGAATCCTGGTCGGTGTCCTGGCTGCCGTGCGCAGAGTGCATCAGCTTCAGGACTTAATTATTGTGGTCTTACCGGTATGTCCAGTGCAGGCAAAGTCTAGGCCCTGTTTTCGGAGGATCGCAAGCAAAAATTGCACGATTGGCATGACCGGTCTTACCAGTTGGGTTGGATAGCCCGACCTTGAGCGTTTTGTTGTTTGAAAATTTTTTGGGGGAGCAAAGAAACTGACGGCTCCCTCGGCAAGAACCAAGAGGCGGGTTGCTGGCGATCACCAGCAACCCACCTCCTACAGGTTTACGTCGGTCACCGCTTCCGAAGAGTGAGTTCTAATTCGAATGCACTTCAGAATGCGGTGGAGACGTGACGTTTGATAATCTTTAATTCAAGGAATAATGTCCTGCCGCCGCGATTTTCTTTGTCGGTCAGGATGGGAAAATTAGGTAGTTGACCATAGGTTAGAACCTCCCGGCGTTGCGGTCCCGATCGTAAGCGGATTGTATTCAGTTCGTTTGGCATATCATCAAGCTTCACATATTCGCCCTGATGAATGATGCGAAAGTAAGTAGGGTCATCACCATCAAAAACCGACAGGTTACGCAGTTCGCCTTCCATGCTTGCAGTATTTTTGAAGTTTCCGTCACGATCCTCAATCTTGATTGTGTAGACATCGTCCTGATAAGCGAAGAGGAACGTTTCTGGGGTTACGTCCTCTGCGTAACTCAGAAGAACATCTGCGTACAGGTCGAGTTGCTTCTTCAGGACATCCTTCTCTTTCTCAGAAAAATCAGGGGATTCCAGCATTTTTCGAATGACCTTGCCGGCCAGGGCAACTGGCTTGTTATCGACAAAAAGTTGAGCGGTAAATGATTGGTTTTCATCCGTGGTTTGCATGATATATGTCTCTTCCGTGATGTTGGAATAACACCGATAATTGATTATTAGTGGGCCGGGTTATTCGTTGTTTGTAGGGGTGAGACTATCATTAAAGTTTAAAGGTTGAACTTCTGGTGTGTTGCAAGACTTTAGAGGTATTGTTGTCTGTAAGTAAGTTTCCGTTTTTGGTGCGTGTAACTAACGGGCATAAAAAAACCGGCACAAGTGCCGGTTTTTTAACGACGGTTTAGCGGGCTTATTAAGCGCCGTACACCGGCAGTTTCTTGCAGATGGTCTTGACCTTCTCACGAACGGCGTCGATCACCGCTTCGTTGTTCAGGTCAGCCAGGATGTCGCAGATCCAGCCGGCCAGTTCCTTGCACTCTGCTTCCTTGAAGCCGCGAGTGGTCACAGCCGGGGTGCCGAAGCGCAGGCCGGAGGTGACGAACGGGGAGCGTGGGTCGTTTGGCACGGAGTTCTTGTTCACGGTGATGAACGCTTTGCCCAGAGCGGCGTCGGCGTCTTTACCGGAGATTTCCTGCTTGATCAGCGACAGCAGGAACAGGTGGTTTTCAGTACCCCCGGAAACCACGTCGAAACCGCGTTCGATGAATACGCTGGCCATGGCCTGGGCGTTTTTCACCACTTGTTGCTGGTAAACCTTGAACTCAGGCTGCAGTGCTTCCTTGAAGCAGATCGCCTTGGCAGCGATCACGTGCTCCAGCGGGCCACCCTGGGCGCCCGGGAATACGGCGGAGTTCAGCTTCTTCTCGATGTCGGCGTTGGCGCGAGCCAGGATCAGGCCGCCACGTGGACCGCGCAGGGTCTTGTGGGTGGTGGTGGTCACGACGTCAGCGAATGGAACCGGGTTCGGGTAGACGCCAGCGGCGACCAGACCGGCCACGTGGGCCATGTCGACGAACAGGTAAGCGCCAACCTTGTCGGCGATTTCGCGGAAGCGCGGGAAGTCCAGAATCTGCGAGTAGGCAGAGAAACCGGCCACGATCATTTTCGGCTTGTGTTCAACAGCCAGGCGCTCGACTTCGTCGTAGTCGATCAGGCCGTTGGCGTCGATGCCGTACTGGACGGCGTTGTACAGCTTGCCGGAGGACGAAACGCTGGCACCGTGGGTCAGGTGACCGCCGTGGGCCAGGCTCATGCCCAGGATGGTGTCGCCAGCCGACAGCAGGGCCAGGTAAACGGCGCTGTTGGCTTGCGAACCGGCGTGCGGCTGAACGTTGGCGTAATCGGCGCCGAACAGTTCTTTTGCACGGTCGATGGCCAGTTGTTCGACGATGTCGACGTACTCGCAACCACCGTAGTAGCGCTTGCCCGGGTAGCCTTCGGCGTACTTGTTGGTCAGTACCGAGCCTTGAGCTTCCATCACCGCAGGGCTGGTGTAGTTTTCCGAAGCGATCAGCTCAATGTGCTCTTCCTGGCGCTGAGCTTCTTGCTCCATGGCGGCAAAGAGATCGGCGTCGTACTTGGCAATAGTCAAATCACGGCTGAACATGGCGGTCCTCAAGGATCGGGGGCAGAAAAGGGGGGCATTCTACCCCAACGGGTTTTGGAAGGCATATGAAAGGACATCATGTCGCAGACAAGTGGGCTTCATGACTGACATGCGGTGTCTGTGCTGGCCCCATCGCTGGCAAGCCAGCTCCCACAATGTCCGTGCTTCGCCCCACAAATATTGGTCCACAGCAAGTCACTGTGGGAGCTGGCTTGCCAGCGATGAGGCCAGCTGCCTCGCTGCAATACTTCAGTCAAACATGAACAGCGCATCATCGCTGAACTGCACTTCGAACTTGTCCGCCGGCATCGGCCGCCCGAATAGATACCCCTGAACCTCATCGCAACCGTGTTCCCTGAGGAAATCCAGCTGCTCTTGAGTTTCCACGCCCTCGGCGATCACCGCCAGGTTGAGGCTGTGGGCCATGGCGATGATCGCCCGGGCGATTTGCGCATCCTGTTCACCCGACGGCAAACCATCGACGAAGGTGCGGTCGATTTTCAGCACGTCGATCGGGAACTGCTTGAGGTAGTTGAGCGATGAATAGCCCGTGCCGAAGTCGTCGACCGCAATGCTCAGGCCGAGGTTTTTCAAGCCGTCGAGAATCTGCATCGCCTCGCTGACTTCGCGCATCAGGATACTTTCGGTCAACTCCAGCTCCAGGCACGCCGGTGGCAGGCCGGTTTCCTTGAGAATGGTGGCGATCCGCGTACCGAGCTGGCCGTCGGAGAACTGCCGCGCGGAAATGTTCACCGAGACCTTCGGTACGCGCACCTTGGCTTGATGCCAGGTCTTGAGCTGACGGCAGGCTTCACTGATCACCCAGTCACCGACATCCACCACCAGCCCGAGCTCTTCGAGCACCGGAATGAAATCCCCCGGCGGCACCAGGCCGCGACGCGGGTGGCGCCAGCGCAGCAGCGCTTCGGCGCCGGTCAAACGTTTGCCATCGCCGCTGAATTGCGGCTGGTAATACAGCACGAACTCGTTCTGCTCCAGCGCGTGACGCAAGTCGCTTTCCAGCTCCAGACGCTCCAGGGCGCTGGCGTTCATGTCCGCCTGATAGAACTGGAAGTTGTTCTTGCCGCGCTCCTTGGCGTGGTACATCGCGGTGTCGGCGTTCTTCATCAACTGGCTGAGTTCGTTGCCGTCCTGCGGGCTCAGGGCGATGCCGATACTGGCCGTGACAAAGAACTCGCGGCCTTCGAGCACGAACGGTTTTACCAGGCTGGCGAGAATCTGTTCAGCGACGTGGATCGCCCGGTTCAAGGCGATTTCACGATTGGCTCGCGGTTGCAGGAGCAAGGTGAATTCGTCGCCGCCCATCCGCGCCACGGTGTCGTCATCGTCGACGCAACCGAGCAGGCGCGTGGCCATTTCCTTGAGCATGCGGTCGCCGGCGGCGTGGCCCAGGGAGTCGTTGATCGGCTTGAAGCGGTCGAGGTCGAGGAACATCAGCACCACCCACGACTTCTGCCGTTCGGCCGCTTGCAACGCGGTATGCAGGCGATCCTGGAACAGCGTGCGGTTGGGCAGATGCGTCAAGGCGTCGTAATAGGCGAGACGGTGAATGCGCTGCTCACTGGCCTTGCGCTCGCTGATGTCGCTGAAGAAGCACACGTAACTGGCCAGATCGCCTTCGTCGTCCAGTACGGCAGTGATGCCGACCCACGCCGGGTAATGTTCGCCATTGCGGCGCTTGAGCCAGACTTCGCCTTCCCAGGTGCTGTTCTGGTTCAGTTGCTTGAGCACGTAGCGCAGATGGGCTTCCTGCTGCTCGTCGACAGTCAGCATGTTCGGCAACTGGTCGAGCACCTGCTCCACCGCATAACCGCTGACGCGGCTGAAGGCTTCGTTGGCCTGGACGATGTAGCCGGCCGGGTCGGTGATCAGGATCGCCGACGTCGAGTGTTCGAATACCGTGGCGGCCATGCGCAGATCTTTTTCAGCGCGGCGCTGCTGGCTGATGTCGCGACCAACCCCAAGTACGCCTTCGAATGCGCCGTGCTCGTCCCAGACCAGTACCAGCCGCAGCTCGATCGGAATCTTGCGCCCATCGGCCCGCAAGCAATCGAACAAAAACAACTGGGTCTGCACCTGGTTGCGCAACAGCGCCAGTTGCTCGGGGTGATCCAGCGCTTTGCTGACCCGCTCCATCAGCGTGTAGATACCGGCCAGCTGCTGGGGGTTGGCAATGGTCGATTGCCAGCCGTTCTGGAAAATCCATTCGGCGTCGTAACCCAGCACGGCTTGCACAGACGGGCTGACGTAATTGAGCGTCATGCGGTTGTCGGTGGAAAAAATCACATCGCTGATGCTTTCGGCGAGCATCCGGTAGCGCTGCTCGCTGTCGCGCAGGGACTCACTGGCTTCGATCTGCTCGGTAACGTCCTTGGCCACGCCGATGATGCGAGTCACCTGATCGTTCTTGTCCCGCGCCAGTGCCTGTTCGCGAATATCGAAACGGCGCCATTCACCGTCGCGGTGACGGAAGCGCAACTGGCATTGCATCAATTGGCTGTAACCACCTTGCCGCTGGCTCTGGCGCGAGCGGTGGTAGTAGTCGGCATCGTCGGGATGCAGCAGGATTTCCCAGAAATACTCGCCCATCTGGTGCAGCTCGGTGCGGCTGTAACCGAGTGTCTGGCCCAGATGGTGGTTGCTGAAGATCATGCGCTGGCTGATCACGTCCTGCACGTACAGGTGATCGGGCACGGTGCGCACCACATCGGACCAGAATCCTTCACGCTCTTGCAGCGACAACTCGATGAGCTTGCGGCTGGTGATGTCGGTGATGCTCAGGATCACCGCTTTATAGTCTTCAGGGCTTTCCGGCAGACGCAGCACCAGCCACAGGTGCTGGTCATCGCCGGCGGCGTCCTGGAGCCGGATTTCCAGTTCAAGCTTTTTCTGCTGGTTGAGCAGCGCTTCCAGCACTTGGTTGCCGATAGCGCTGCCGTCCAGCGGGTTGCCGTCGATCAGCAGTTTCCAGGCTTGATCGGAGGTGTTGACGTTGAGCAGTTGCAACGCGACCTGGTTGACCTCGGTAATGCGCAGCGCTTGCAACAACTGTTGGCGCTGCTCCGGGACGGCCAGCCACGTTTGCAGTTGATTGTTGCTCTGCATCTGGCCCTTGCCGAATACATTCTTGAGGCCGGACATGTCGAGCACGCACAGCGCAACGCCGGTGCCTTCGAAAATCTCCTGATAGCGCCGACGACCTTCATGCAACTGGCGCTGACGCCGGCGCATGTTCAGCAAGACGATAAACGGCAACATGGAAAAGGCCAGGCCCAGCAGGCATTTGCCGATGAAGGCCGGCAGCAGTTCTTCGAGTACACGCTGGCGATCGAACAGCCCGCGCAGTTGCCAGTCGCTGCCGCTCAGCGGAACGGTCAGTACGCTGTTGCTCAGGTCATCCTGGGTCAGCGTGCCGGGGTTGACCAATGGCAGCGCTTCATCGCGGCTGATGATCTGGTGGTTGAAGCGGTTTTCCACCAGCCACTGTGGACGGCCGTCGGCTTCGTTCAGTTTGGTCAGGGAAGAGAAAAATGTCGGTTTGAAACGCAAGGCCCAATAGCCACGGGTGCTGCCGCTGGCTTGATGCAATAACAGGTGCACCATCGAGCCATCGATGGCGTTGCTGAAATAGTGAGGCTGGGCACGGCTGCGCCGGACCAGTTCGCTCAGGTAGTCGGCGTCTTCGCTGTTCGCCGCGCTGTCCGTGATGATGGTGCCGGAAGGGCTGAGCAGGGCCAGACTGGTCAGGTCAGGCAAGGATTTTTGCAGCTTGCGCAGCAGCTCCTGCTGTTCGTCGGTACTTTGCGGCTGTTCGACGATCGGTAGTAGGTTCATGGCGATCTGCGCGTTGAGCGCCATGTTCAGACTGACTTGCGCGGCCAGGTCGGCGGTGTAGTCGATGGTGTACTGACGCTGGCTTTTCTGGGTTTCGCGTAGCTGATCCAGCAGTTGCCAGAACAGCAGTGCGAGCAGCATCAGCACCAGGGTCGCCAGCGCACCTTTGAGGGTTCCGCGCAGGGGCGAACCGGACGCCGCTGTCGGTGCACGGGTGGTCAAGGGCGAAGGGACATTGGACAAGCTGTAATCCTGCGGTTTGGCTGGACTGGCGCGACGTGCACTATAAGCCGGACGCCCGAAGGGCGGCTAGCATGCCTTGAGTTGTGGCAAAGTGCCAGCCCCGCTCGGCTGGACGGCCTTCTGTCATTAAGGTAGCTTTGCCGGTTACGCGGGAGCGTTCCAGCTCCTAAACTCAGACTTTTTTCAGCGCGCACGCTTTGGTCTCCAACTAAGCGGTCAACGCGCATGGTCTGGCCCGGGCTTCGCCTGCGCTCTATTCATTCATCAGTCACTGACCCAAGGTTCTCCATGGCTCAATACGTATTCACCATGCATCGGCTGGGCAAAGTTGTTCCGCCGAAGCGGGAAATCCTGAAAAACATCTCCTTGTCGTTCTTCCCAGGCGCCAAGATCGGCGTGCTCGGCCTCAACGGTTCGGGTAAATCCACGCTGCTGAAAATCATGGCCGGCGTCGACACCGAGTTCGAAGGCGAAGCGCGTCCGATGCCGGAGCTGAACATCGGTTATCTGCCGCAAGAGCCACAACTTGACCCGACCAAGACCGTGCGTGAAGTGGTCGAGGAAGCGGTCAGCGTCATCAAGAACGCCCAGGCGCGCTTGGACGAGGTCTACGCGGCTTACGCTGAAGAAGACGCTGACTTCGACAAACTGGCTGCCGAACAGGCCAAGCTCGAAGCGATCCTGCAAGCCAGCGACGGTCACAACCTCGATCGCCAACTGGAAGTCGCCGCCGATGCGCTGCGTCTGCCAGCCTGGGATGCCAAGATCGAAGTCCTGTCCGGTGGTGAAAAGCGCCGTGTGGCCCTGTGCCGTCTGCTGCTGTCCGCACCGGACATGCTGCTGCTCGATGAACCGACCAACCACTTGGACGCCGATTCCGTCGCCTGGCTGGAGCACTTCCTGCACGACTTCCCGGGTACAGTGGTAGCGATCACGCACGACCGTTACTTCCTGGACAACGTTGCTGGCTGGATTCTGGAACTCGACCGCGGCGCGGGCATTCCTTACGAGGGCAACTATTCGGGTTGGCTGGAAGCCAAGTCCGATCGTCTGGCTGCCGAATCCAAGCAGCAGTCGGCCCACGAAAAAGCCATGAAGGAAGAACTGGAGTGGGTGCGCAAAGGCGCCAAGGCCCGCCAGTCGAAATCCAAGGCTCGTCTGCAACGCTTCGAAGAAATGCAATCGCAGGAATTCCAGAAGCGCAGCGAAACCAATGAGATCTACATCCCGGCCGGTCCACGCCTGGGCGACAAGGTCATCGAATTCAAGAACGTCACCAAGGGCTACGGCGATCGCGTGCTGATCGACAACCTGTCGTTCTCCATGCCGAAAGGCGCCATCGTTGGCGTGATCGGCGGTAACGGTGCCGGTAAGTCGACCCTGTTCCGCATGCTGATGGGCAAGGAAACGCCGGATTCGGGCAGCATCGAAGTCGGTGAAACCGTGCAACTGGCCTGCGTCGACCAGAGCCGCGAAGACCTGGACGGCAGCAAGACCGTGTTCCAGCAGATCTCCGACGGTTCCGACCAGATCCGCATCGGCAACTACGAGATCCCGTCGCGTACCTACGTCGGTCGCTTCAACTTCAAGGGCGGCGACCAGCAGAAGTTCGTCAAGGACCTGTCCGGTGGTGAGCGCGGTCGCTTGCACCTGGCCCTGACCCTGAAAGAGGGCGGCAACGTCCTGCTGCTCGACGAACCGTCCAACGACCTCGACGTTGAAACCCTGCGTTCCCTGGAAGAAGCCCTGCTGGACTTCCCGGGCGCCGCCATTGTGATCTCTCACGATCGGTGGTTCCTGGACCGCGTCGCGACGCACATCCTGGCGTACGAAGACGACTCGCAAGCGGTGTTCTTCGAAGGCAACTACACCGAATACGAAGCCGATCGCAAAAAGCGTCTCGGCGAAGCAGCTGCCCAGCCGCATCGTGTACGACACAAAAAACTGGCCTGATTTCGGGTTGGTTGCATAAAGAGCGGAGCCTTCGGGCTCCGTTTTTTTTGGCCGGTTTTTCAGGGATACCGAGGAGAATTCATCGCTGGCAGGCCAGCTCCCACAAAGTATTGTGCAGGCAATAAATCCCGTTCCACCGCCAACCCCTGTGGGAGCCAGCCTGCTGGCGATGATGGTGTAACTGTTGGTGCATGACTTGGAGATTAGCTCCCTATTCAGGTGCAAAACCGACCAAAAACCGGGTCTTATTTATATCCTGTGCACCATTTAATTTCACAAATGCGACATTTTGCTCTGTTCTTGTGCGCGATCCGTTTGTTAAAGTCCGGCCCAATCTCTCCCAACGACAATAAATTTGCCGAGACTTTTCCATGATCGAATCCGTCGAATCCTTCCTTGCCCGCCTGAAAAAACGCGACCCGGATCAACCCGAATTTCACCAGGCCGTCGAAGAGGTTCTGCGCAGCCTGTGGCCGTTTCTTGAAGCCAATCCGCACTACCTGACTTCGGGCATTCTGGAGCGCATCTGCGAGCCGGAGCGGGCGGTCGTGTTTCGGGTTTCCTGGGTCGACGATCACGGCAAGGTGCAGGTCAATCGCGGTTTCCGCATCCAGATGAACAGCGCTATCGGCCCGTACAAGGGCGGGTTGCGATTCCATCCTTCGGTGAACCTCGGCGTGTTGAAATTCCTCGCGTTCGAGCAGACTTTCAAGAACTCGCTGACTTCGTTGCCAATGGGCGGCGGCAAGGGCGGTTCGGACTTCGATCCGAAAGGTAAAAGCGATGCGGAAGTCATGCGCTTCTGCCAGGCCTTCATGAGTGAGTTGTACCGTCACATCGGCGCCGACGTTGATGTGCCGGCCGGTGACATCGGTGTCGGTGCGCGCGAAATCGGTTTCCTGTTCGGTCAATACAAACGCCTGAGCAACCAGTTCACCAGCGTGTTGACGGGCAAAGGCCCGAGCTACGGCGGTAGCCTGATTCGCCCGGAGGCCACCGGTTTCGGCTGCGTGTACTTCGCTGAAGAAATGCTCAAGCGTCGTGGCATGACGGTCGAGGGCAAGCGCGTAGCGATCTCCGGTTCCGGCAACGTCGCGCAATACGCCGCGCGCAAGGTCATGGACCTGGGCGGCAAAGTGATTTCGCTGTCGGACTCCGAAGGCACGTTGTACTGCGAAAGCGGTTTGACCGAAGAGCAATGGCAAGCGGTGCTGGAATTGAAGAACGTACAGCGCGGGCGCATCAGTGAACTGGCCGGGCGTTTCGGCCTGGAGTTCCGCGCAGGTCAACATCCGTGGGGACTGAGCTGCGATATCGCGCTGCCATGCGCCACGCAAAACGAACTGGATGTCGATGCTGCGCGCACTTTGCTGCGCAACGGCTGCATCTGCGTGGCGGAAGGCGCGAACATGCCGACCACGCTGGAAGCCGTGGACCTGTTCATCGAAGCGGGCATTTTGTTCGCACCGGGCAAGGCGTCCAACGCCGGTGGCGTTGCCGTGAGCGGGCTGGAGATGTCGCAGAATGCCATGCGCTTGCTGTGGACCGGTGGTGAAGTGGACAGCAAGCTGCACGCGATCATGCAGTCGATCCACCACGCCTGTGTGCATTATGGTGAGGAGAACGGTCAGGTCAATTACGTCAAAGGCGCGAACATCGCCGGCTTCGTCAAAGTCGCCGATGCGATGCTGGCCCAAGGTGTGGTTTAAGCGGGTTCGATGCGGATGATCTCGATCAGCTGATCGCCGGCCGGGCGTTGCCACAGCACTTCATCATTGAGTTGTGCGCCGAGCAACGCCCGGCCAAGAGGCGAGCCCCAATTGATCAGGTCATGGGCTGCATCGGCCTGATCTTCACCTACCAGTTGCACGCGGTGTTCGCTGTCGTGTTCATCGGCATAAGTCACCCAGCTACCGATCTGCACTTTGTCGGTAGACGTCGCAACCGGCACCACTTGCGCGCTGCCCAGCCGCTGTTTGAAGTAGCGCAGATCCCGTTCGAGATCGGCCAGGCGTTGTTTGTCCGCCTGTTCGCCCTTGGCTGTTTGTTCGGCATGCAGGGCTTGCAGTTCAGCCATCTTTTCCTGCAACAGGCTCAGGCCTTGCGGGGTGACGTAGTTGGGTTGCGCACTGACCTGCCGTTCGACCGGCTGATCGGCTTGCGCGGCAGCGTTATCTTCGTTGACGAATGCCCGGCTCATGATTTCTCCCGTTATAGGAATTGGGCCATGGTTGCAGGCATTTGGTTTCGTTGAATGTCTGAAAGCGATTCGAATCAGTAGTGATACCACTTCACCTCAAGCATCACTTCATTCTCGGGCGTTGCCAAATGGCTGAACTCGCGCTGGGCGCTCAGGCGCAAGCCCAGGTTGCGCGACAGCTCCCATTGCTGATTCAAACTGATGGACCGGCGCACTTCGCCATTGGTGAAAAAATCACCTTTGGTTTCGAGGCTCAAGTTCCCCAGCGGGTTTTTCCACAGCAACCCCGTGTTGAAACCCGCCGCCGGGGAAATGAATTCGGCGAAGTCATTGTTGTGCTCCACACGCACAGTGCCCAAGGCAAAACCGAGCATGTCGTCGGCCAGTTGCCAGGTTCCACCGCCGCCGCCGTTGACGTGGCTGACCAGGGTTTCATCGTCATGCTTGCCCGGCACTCGCTCCAGGCCACCGGTGACCTGCCAGGACAGCGGTTGCAGCAACTCATTGCGCGGGGTCAGGGAGCGAATGGTCGCCAGGTCCAGTTGCTGCACCTGCCAGTCATTGCCTTCGTACTGGCGCAGCTTCAGTTGCAGGATTTCGATCTGCGCGCCGAGGGGGAAACTTTCCGAGTTGTCGTTGAGGTCGTGATAGGCCATGCGCAGGCCGTATTCACCGAACGCTCGGTCACCACGGGTGCCGACACCGACCTGCCACGTGCGGGATTCGTGGCCATCTTCGGGCAGGCCTGGTTGCGGGATATCCAGTTCCGGTGCCGGGTTCTGGTTGATCGCCCGCAGCAGTTCGAAGCTGCGTTGCGCTCGCGCCGGATCGCGTTCCTGACCGTTGGCGCGGTAGCGCTCCAGGCGATAGGCCGCATCGATGATCAGCGCCTGACGGTCGCGAGGCAGCGCCTTGAATTCCGGCGTTTGCAATTGCTTCTGGTCAGTACTGACTTTCAACACCCATTGCTGCTCTTCGGGATTTAACGGCTCGGCGCGGCTCAGCAACTCCCGCTCACGGGAAGGGCGGTACTGGATCGATTCCACCAGCCCGGCCTCTTTCACGGCTTTGACGGTATCGGTCGGGATGGCGGTCAGCGGGAATTGTTCGGTCAGGCGCAGGCTCGGGCGGGCCACTTGCAGCAGTTCCAGCAGACGATAGGAGCAGTTTTCGTCGAAGAAGAAGTAATCGAACTTGATCTGCTTCAACTCCCAGACGTGCTCGACCATGCGCGCGGTTTCTGCTTGTGTCAGGTTCAGCCGGTACTCCCACAGGTCGCGGTTTTCCAGGCTGCGGTATTCCGAAAGCTTTTCCTGGTACGGCACCAGCGCGAACAGCCCCGGATAACCGCCCATCAAGCCTTTCCAGGCGTAAAGGATGCTGTTGTCGGAGCCTTCGATGTAGGCGCCAAAATTGATCGCGTAACTGAGCAGCGAGGTCTTGTCGCTCTGCACATCAGCTTGGTCGATGCGCAAAAGGGTGTGGCCGAACATCGACGATGGACTGTTCAAATAGGCCGCCGGGAAGATCATCACCGCGCTGTGGGGCGAGACGTCCTTGAACCACTGCTTGAACTCGGCGCAGTCCAGTGTCGGCAAATCGGTCAGATTTAATTGTGACTTGAGCCAACGCGTGCGGGCGGGATAAACGCATTGGGCGTGCTGCTCACCGGCACTCGCCGGCGCGTACAAGGCCTGCACGGTAGCGGCCAGTTCATGATCGGGATGTTCGTTGCCATCAGCGGCGAGGAAGAATTTCGGGTCGCTGACATAGCTGCGCCAGCCGCCGAGCTTGGCGGTTTCGTAATGGCCCAGGGAGATCCAGAAAGGGTCGTTGGCCAGTTGCTGCAAACGTTGAGGGTCGATGTGAGGCTCGGCGGACAGCGGGGCGCAGACACAGAGCGCCAGCCAGGCAAGGCGTTTGAGCATAGTGGCAACTTAAACAGGAAAAAAATTAAAGACCCGGCGCGGTTAATGCCTGATTGGCATTACCCAACGAGGGAAGGTCCAAAAAACAAAACCCGCTTCCCGAAAGAAGCGGGCGGGTCGAGCTTATGCCTGAGTGGCGTACTTGGCCAGACGAGGATCGTTCTTCAGAACGGCCAGGGTGTTGGTATGCACATCTTCGGCAGTCACGTCAGCCTTGCTGAAGATCTGCTGGAAGTGCTCGTGAGTGACGGCGGCGAAGTGCGCACGGTCTTCCGGCGCCACGCCCAGTACCACGGCATAGGTAGTCAGCGCTTCGCCGTTACCTTTGGCCATGTCTTCGGACAGCTCGTTCATCATGCCATTCATGGCAAACCAGGATTTGCCGCCATAGGTCAGCGACGCGTTGGTCGAGCAACCGTTGGTACCGGAGGTCATACCGAAAGTTGCGTTGCCGGAAGTGCCGTTGGTGGTGGATGCCAGGAAGTGAGCCGGGGTGCCACGCTGACCTTCGAACAGCATGTTGCCCCAACCGCAATCCGGGCCGCCTGGCGCCTGAGCCATGGCGTTGATGGATACAGCGGTGAAGAGAGTACCGAGAAGAATCCGTTTCATAGCTTTGTTCTCTTTATGTGCGTACCAATGGACAAGGGATCTGGCCCGTTCCGGTGCCAGTGGGCCGGTTATTAGTCCAGCCGCGCAGTTTGGAGTTTAGGCACGATCGCGCGGTTCCGTGATTTTTTGCAAAACATTTGCTGGAAACAGTGATTTGGCGCACGCCCGCAACGGCGGCATGACTTGTCTATGCTTTGGCCTGAGGCGCTCCTTGCCAGTCAGGTACAGGCAGCGCCAGAATGCCGCTATCTGCCCCGCCTGATCTAAGGAAGCCCGATGCCTGATCCTGTTGCTGCCAGCTTGCGTCTAGCGCCCGAAGCGCTGACCCGTCCGTTTTCCGCTGAACAGTTCAGCTTCTCTACCACCAATGATCTGGAGCCCTTTCGCGGTGTGCTTGGCCAGGAACGTGCTGTCGAAGCCTTGCAGTTCGGTGTGGCCATGCCACGCCCCGGTTACAACGTGTTCGTCATGGGTGAGCCCGGCACCGGCCGGTTTTCGTTCGTCAAGCGCTACCTGAAAGCCGAAGGAAAACGCCTGCAGACCCCGGCGGACTGGGTCTACGTCAATAATTTCGATGAGCCGCGCGAACCCCGCGCACTGGAGCTGCCGTCGGGTACCGCCGGTAATTTCATTGGTGATATCAACGGTTTGATCGACAACCTGCTGGCAACTTTCCCGGCCGTTTTCGAGCACCCGTCCTACCAGCAGAAAAAGAGCGCCATCGACCGCGCCTTCAATCAGCGCTACGACAAGGCTCTGGATATCATCGAGCGTCTGGCCCTGGAAAAGGACGTCGCTCTCTACCGCGACAGCAGCAACATCGCGTTCACCCCGATGCTTGAAGGCAAGGCTCTCGACGAAGCGGAATTCGCCCAGTTGCCGGAAGCCGAGCGCGAGCGTTTCCATGAGGACATCTCGTCCCTCGAAGAGCGCTTGAACGAGGAGCTCGCCAGCCTGCCGCAATGGAAGCGCGAGTCGAGCAATCAACTGCGCCACCTCAACGAAGAAACCATCACCCTGGCCTTGCAGCCGTTACTGTCGCCGTTGTCGGAGAAGTACGCCGAGAACGCGGCGGTGTGCGGTTACCTGCAAGCGATGCAGGTGTACCTGCTCAAGACCGTGGTCGAGCAACTGGTGGACGACAGCAAGACCGACGCCGTCGCCCGCAAACTGCTGGAAGAGCAATACGCGCCGAGCCTGGTGGTCGGTCATTCGGCCAGCGGCGGTGCGCCGGTGGTGTTCGAACCGCACCCGACCTACGAAAACCTGTTCGGCCGTATCGAATACAGCACCGATCAGGGCGCGTTGTACACGACGTATCGGCAATTGCGACCGGGTGCGCTGCATCGCGCCAACGGTGGCTTCCTGATCCTCGAAGCGGAAAAAATGCTCAGCGAGCCGTTCGTGTGGGACGCGCTGAAACGCGCTCTGCAATCGCGCAAGCTGAAGATGGAATCGCCGCTCGGTGAAATGGGCCGGTTCGCCACCGTCACGCTGAACCCGCAGCACATTCCGCTGCAGGTCAAAGTCGTGATCATCGGCGCCCGTCAGCTGTATTACACGCTGCAAGACCTCGATCCGGACTTCCAGGAGATGTTCCGCGTCCTGGTGGATTTCGACGAAGACATCCCGATGGTCGACGAGAGCCTGGAGCAGTTCGCCCAGTTGCTCAAAACCCGTACGTCCGAAGAAGGCATGGCGCCGTTGACCGCCGATGCGGTGGCGCGTCTGGCAACGTACAGCGCGCGTCTGGCCGAGCATCAGGGGCGGTTGTCGGCGCGCATTGGCGATCTGTTCCAACTGGTCAGCGAGGCGGATTTCATTCGCCATCTGGCGGGTGACGAGATGACCGACGCCGGGCACATCGAACGTGCGCTGAAGGCCAAGGCCACCCGTACCGGACGTGTGTCGGCGCGGATTCTCGATGACATGCTGGCGGGGATCATCCTGATCGACACCGATGGCGCGGCGGTCGGCAAGTGCAACGGCTTGACGGTGCTGGAAGTCGGCGATTCGGCCTTCGGTGTACCGGCGCGGATTTCCGCCACGGTGTACCCGGGCGGCAGCGGCATCGTCGACATCGAGCGTGAGGTCAACCTCGGCCAGCCGATCCACTCCAAAGGCGTGATGATCCTCACCGGGTATCTGGGCAGCCGTTACGCCCAGGAATTCCCGTTGGCGATTTCCGCGAGTATCGCCCTGGAGCAGTCCTACGGTTATGTGGATGGCGACAGCGCCTCTCTGGGCGAGGCGTGTACGCTGATTTCGGCCTTGTCGAAAACCCCGCTCAAGCAGTGCTTTGCGATTACCGGTTCGATCAACCAGTTCGGTGAAGTTCAGGCAGTGGGCGGGGTCAACGAGAAGATCGAAGGCTTCTTCCGCCTCTGTGAAGCGCGCGGGCTGACCGGCGAGCAGGGCGCGATCATTCCGCAGGCCAACGTCGCTACGTTGATGCTCGACGAGAAAGTGCTGACGGCGGTGCGTGCCGGGCAGTTCCATGTCTACGCGGTACGCCAAGCTGATGAGGCCTTGAGTCTGCTGGTCGGCGAGCCGGCGGGCGAGCCGGATGAGAACGGCGAATTCCCTGAAGGCAGCGTCAACGCACGGGTGGTGGAGCGCTTGCGGGTCATTGCGGAAATGATCAGTGAGGAAGATCTGAAAGAGGCTGAGAAGGAGATGGCGGTCGAGGCGCTGGTCGAGGCCAAGCCTGCTTGAGGCATAACCTGTAGGAGCCGAGCTTGCTCGCGATGACGGACGGACATTAAGGGCTTGTGGTGACTGAATGTCCGCTATCGCGAGCAAG
>NZ_JBSVXD010000096.1:0-23116 GCF_054070755.1 Pseudomonas sp. SDO5591_S426
TTTAAAAAGCAAAATCAAAAGATCGCAGCCTTCGGCAGCTCCTACAGGAATCTTCGTCCGCCTTTAAACCTGTGGCTTGACCCGCTCCGCCGGCCGCCGAACCCCGGCCACAATCTTGTCCACAGCCTTGGTCGCCGCGACCATGCCGAACGTCGCCGTCACCATCATCACCGCGCCAAAGCCACCGGCGCAGTCGAGCTTCACGCCATCGCCGACAAAACTCTTCTGCAAGCAAATGCTGCCGTCCGGTTTCGGGTAGCGCAGCTGCTCGGTGGAAAACACGCACGGCACGCTGTAATGGCGGGTCACTGTGCGCGAGAAGCCGTAATCACGACGCAAGGTCGAGCGCACTTTTGAGGCCAACGGGTCATTGAAGGTACGGTTGAGGTCGCAGACCTGAATCAGCGTCGGGTCGATCTGCCCGCCCGCACCGCCGGTGGTGATGATCTGGATCTTGCGGCGCTTGCACCAGGCGATCAGCGCCGCTTTCGCGTTGACGCTGTCGATGCAGTCGATCACGCAGTCGATGTTCGGCGTGATGTACTCGGCCATGGTGTCGCGGGTGACGAAGTCCGGCACTGCATGCACCGTGCAGTCCGGGTTGATCCCGCGCAGGCGCTCGGCCATCACTTCGACCTTGGGTTTGCCGACGGTGCTGTCCAGCGCGTGCAACTGGCGGTTGGCGTTGCTGACGCAAACATCGTCGAGGTCGAACAGCGAAATCTCGCCCACGCCGCAACGAGCCATGGCTTCCGCCGCCCACGAACCAACGCCACCGACGCCGACGATCGCCACATGGGCCGCGCGCAGGCGTTCAAGCCCTTCGACGCCATACAAACGGGCGATGCCTGCAAACCGCGGATCTTCTGTACTCATGACCATCACCTCAAAAACCGGCGCGCATTATAGGGCCGTCGGCGGCCAAGAGCATCATCGAGCTATGAACGGGCATCTTCCATTCAAACTGCATCGAACGAAGATTTGCCCTATACGCTCTAACGAAAGAACTTAAGTCGACTTGGATTGCCCAACATCCGGCATTTCCCTCTCCGCTGTACGTTCAGAGAAGTGCCAGTGTAGGATGCGCGCCCCTTGGCGACCGCCAATGTTCTTCCTGTTCCACAGCCTTTGGAACCCGAAATAGCTATGTCATCGCGTAAATTTGGACTCAACCTGGTGGTGGTGCTTGCCATCGCTGCCTTGTTTACCGGCTTCTGGGCGCTGATCAACCGCCCGGTCACCGCCCCCAACTGGCCTGAACAGATCTCCGGCTTCTCGTATTCGCCGTTCCAGCAAGGTCAATTCCCACAGAAAGAGCAGTATCCGACCGACGATCAGATGCGACGCGATCTGGAGATCATGAGCAAGTTGACGGATAACATCCGTACTTACTCCGTCGACGGCACGCTGGAGAACATCCCGAAACTGGCGGAAGAGTTCGGCCTGCGGGTAACCCTCGGGATCTGGATCAGCCCTGACCAGGAACGCAACGAGCGGGAAATCACCCGCGCCATCGAAATCGCCAATTCCTCGCGCAGCGTGGTTCGCGTGGTGGTCGGTAACGAGGCGATTTTCCGTAAGGAAATCACTGCCCAGGAACTCAGCGTCCTGCTGGACCGCGTTCGCGCCGCCGTGAAGGTGCCGGTGACCACGTCCGAGCAGTGGCACGTCTGGGAAGAACATCCGGAACTGGCCAAGCACGTCGACCTGATCGCCGCGCACGTCCTGCCTTACTGGGAATTCATCCCAATGGACAAGGCCGGGCAGTTCGTCCTCGACCGCGCCCGCGACCTGAAAAAGATGTTCCCGAAAAAACCGTTGCTGCTGTCCGAAGTGGGCTGGCCGAGCAACGGCCGCATGCGCGGTGGCGCCGATGCGTCGCCGGCCGATCAGGCGATTTACCTGCGCACACTGGTCAACAAACTTAACCGTCAGGGCTTCAACTACTTCGTGATCGAAGCGTTTGACCAGCCGTGGAAGGCCAGCGACGAAGGTTCGGTGGGCGCCTATTGGGGCGTGTTCAACGCCGCGCGCCAGCAGAAATTCAACTTCGAAGGCCCGGTAGTGGCGATTCCGCAGTGGCGCGTCCTGGCCATCGGCTCGGTCGTCCTGGCCTTGCTGTCGCTGACCTTGCTGATGATCGATGGCTCGGCCCTGCGCCAACGTGGCCGTACCTTCCTGACCTTTATTGCGTTCCTTTGTGGTTCGGTGCTGGTGTGGATCGGTTACGACTACAGCCAGCAATACAGCACCTGGTTCAGCCTGACGGTCGGTTTCTTGCTGGCCCTCGGCGCGCTCGGGGTGTTTATCGTGTTGCTGACCGAGGCCCACGAACTGGCCGAGGCAGTGTGGATTCATAAACGGCGCCGCGAATTCCTGCCGGTTGTGGGTGATTCCAGTTACCGGCCGAAAGTCTCGATCCACGTGCCCTGCTACAACGAGCCGCCGGAGATGGTCAAACAGACCCTCAATGCCCTGGCCAACCTCGACTATCCGGACTTTGAAGTCCTGATCATCGACAACAACACCAAGGACCCGGCGGTCTGGGAACCGGTGCGCGACTACTGCGAAACCCTCGGCCCGCGCTTCAAGTTCTTCCATGTCGCGCCATTGGCCGGCTTCAAGGGCGGCGCGCTGAACTATCTGATCCCGCACACCGCCAAGGACGCCGAAGTGATCGCGGTGATCGACTCAGATTACTGCGTGCACCCGAACTGGCTCAAGCACATGGTGCCGCACTTCGCCGACCCGAAAATCGCCGTGGTGCAGTCGCCGCAGGACTACCGCGACCAGAACGAAAGCACCTTCAAGAAGCTCTGCTACGCGGAATACAAAGGCTTCTTCCATATCGGCATGGTCACTCGCAACGACCGTGACGCGATCATCCAGCACGGCACCATGACCATGACCCGGCGCTCGGTGCTCGAAGAGCTGGGCTGGGCCGACTGGTGCATTTGTGAAGACGCCGAGCTCGGTCTGCGTGTGTTCGAAAAAGGCCTGTCGGCGGCGTATTACCACGACAGCTACGGCAAAGGCCTGATGCCCGATACCTTTATCGACTTCAAGAAACAGCGGTTCCGCTGGGCCTACGGTGCGATTCAGATCATCAAGCGTCACACCGCCAGCCTGCTGCGCGGCAAGGACACCGAACTGACTCGCGGCCAGCGCTACCACTTCCTCGCGGGCTGGTTGCCGTGGGTGGCGGACGGCATGAACATCTTCTTCACCGTCGGCGCACTGCTGTGGTCGGCGGCGATGATCATCGTTCCGCAACGGGTCGATCCGCCGCTGCTGATTTTCGCGATCCCGCCGTTGGCGCTGTTCGTGTTCAAGGTTGGCAAGATCATCTTCCTCTACCGTCGTGCGGTGGGCGTGAACCTGAAAGATGCGTTCTGCGCGGCGCTGGCCGGGCTGGCGTTGTCGCACACCATCGCCAAAGCAGTGTTGTACGGCTTCTTCACCAGCAGCATTCCGTTCTTCCGCACGCCAAAGAATGCCGATAACCACGGCTTCTGGGTGGCCATTTCGGAAGCCCGGGAAGAGGTGTTCATCATGCTGCTGTTGTGGGGTGCGGCCTTGGGAATCTTCCTGGTCAACGGCATGCCGAGCAACGACATGCGCTTCTGGGTGACCATGTTGCTGGTGCAATCGCTGCCGTACCTGGCGGCGTTGATCATGGCGTTCCTGTCGTCGCTGCCAAAACCGGCACCGGAGGCGCAAACGGCACCTGCCGTCTAAATCTCTGCGGATGCACTAAACGGCGGCCAATGGTCGCCGTTTTGCTTTAAGATAACCGCCATTTTGCGCGCCTTGCCCCATTCATGTAGGAGCAAAGCTTGCTCGCGATTGACGCGACTCGGTGTAACAGAAAGTCCTCATCATCGTTCATCGCGAGCAAGCTTTGCTCCTACACAATATGCTTCCGGAGTTTTCCATGACGGCCCAAGCCGACCTTTCGCCGACCCTTCAACTCGCCATCGACCTGATCCGCCGTCCGTCCGTCACGCCGGTCGACGCCGATTGCCAGAAGCAGATGATGCAGCGCCTGGGCGATGCCGGTTTTGCGCTGGAGCCGATGCGCATCGAAGATGTGGATAACTTCTGGGCCACTCACGGTAAACATGACGGCCCGGTGCTGTGCTTCGCCGGCCACACCGATGTGGTGCCGACCGGCCCGGTGACCGCCTGGCAGATCGACCCGTTCAACGCGCTGATCGACGAACACGGCATGCTCTGCGGCCGTGGCGCGGCGGACATGAAAGGCAGCCTGGCGTCGATGACCGTGGCCGCCGAGCGTTTCGTCGCCGACTACCCGGATCACAAAGGCAAAGTCGCGTTCCTGATCACCAGCGACGAAGAAGGCCCGGCACACCACGGCACCAAGGCTGTGGTCGAGCGTCTTGCCGCACGTAAAGAGCGTCTGGACTGGTGCATCGTCGGCGAACCGTCGAGCACCACCCTGGTCGGTGACGTGGTCAAGAACGGCCGTCGCGGCTCCCTCGGCGCCAAGCTGACCGTACGTGGCATCCAGGGCCACGTGGCCTATCCGCACCTGGCGAAGAACCCGATCCACCTCGCCGCCCCGGCACTGGCCGAACTGGCCGCCGAGCATTGGGACCACGGCAACGATTTCTTCCCGCCTACCAGTTTCCAGATCTCCAACGTCAACTCCGGCACCGGCGCGACCAACGTCATTCCGGGTGACCTGGTGGCGGTGTTCAATTTCCGTTTCTCCACCGAGTCGACCGTCGAAGGCCTGCAGAAGCGCGTTGCAGACATCCTCGACAAGCACGGACTGGACTGGCACATCGACTGGGCGCTGTCCGGCCTGCCGTTCCTCACCGAGCCGGGCGCGCTGCTTGACGCCGTATCGTCGAGCATCAAGGACATCACCGGTCGCGAGACCAAGGCGTCCACCAGCGGTGGCACTTCCGACGGCCGCTTCATTGCGACCATGGGCACGCAAGTGGTTGAGCTGGGGCCGGTCAACGCGACCATCCACCAGGTCAACGAACGCGTGCTGGCAGCCGATCTCGATGTGCTGACCGAAATCTACTACCAGACCATGATCAAGTTGCTCGCCTGATGCTTGCGTGTCCGATCTGTAGCGAACCGCTGAGTGTGGTGGACAACGGCGTAGCGTGCCCCGCCGGGCACCGTTTCGACCGCGCGCGCCAGGGTTACCTGAACCTATTGCCGGTGCAACACAAGAACAGCCGCGACCCTGGGGATAACCAGGCGATGGTCGAAGCCCGCCGCGACTTCTTGAACGCCGGGCATTACGCGCCGGTGGCCAAGCGTCTGGCGGAGTTGGCCGCGAGTTATGCGCCACAGCGCTGGCTCGACATCGGTTGTGGCGAGGGCTACTACACCGCGCAAATCGCCGATGCCTTGCCGCACGCTGACGGCTACGCCCTGGACATTTCCCGAGAAGCGGTCAAACGCGCCTGCAAACGCAATCCGAAACTGACCTGGTTGATCGCCAGCATGGCCCGCGTGCCATTGGCTTCCGGCAGTTGCCAGTTCCTGGCCAGTGTCTTCAGTCCTCTGGATTGGGATGAAGCCAAACGCCTGCTCAGCGTTGGCGGCGGCCTGATGAAAGTCGGGCCGACCAGCGGCCACCTGATGGAATTGCGCGAGCGGCTGTATGACGAAGTCCGCGAGTACATTGACGACAAGCATCTGGACCTGGTGCCGGAAGGCATGGCGCTGGCGCACAGCGAAACGCTGACGTTCAAGCTGACGCTGGACAAGCCGCAAGATCGCGCCAACCTGCTGGCGATGACGCCTCACGGCTGGCGCGCGAGTGCCGAGCGTCGTGCGGCAGTCATCGATCAGGCCGAGCCGTTCGAGACCACCGTGTCAATGCGCTACGATTATTTCGTTCTTCAATAACTTTTGGTTCCGGGCGAACGCCCGGTGCCGGCTAAATCCGCGAATGGATTTTTCAGACACGCAGTGAGGACATCCATGCGCCAACCCGATATCGAGATTTACCTGAAAGACGCCGACGTCGACCACAAAGCCATTTCCGCGTGGCTCGGTGCGGCATTGGGTCCGTGCACCGACTGGGTCCAGAAAGGCCAGACCTACAAGTGCAAGGCCGGCAATGTGCCGGTGACCTGGTTACCGAAAGCCGTAGGAAAGTGGAACAGCCTGTATCTGGAAAGCGACCAGACGCCGTGGGACGACGACATCGCCTGCGCTCGCGCCGCGTTTGCCGCGCTGAATGTTGAAGTGCGTTGCGCGCCGGGAACATGGGTCGAGGAAGAAGGCGAAGAGACGGCGGATCGCTGGATTCGCATCAGCGCCGATGGTGAAGAAGAGATCACCTGGAAAACCGCGTAAAAGCAAAAAGATCGCAGCCTGCGGCAGCTCCTACAAGGTTATGTGTACACCTGTAGGAGCTGCCGCAGCCTGCGATCTTTTGATTTTGAAAATTACAGCCCCACCACATCCTCAGCCTGCAAGCCTTTCTCTCCGGTCACCACCGCATATTCAACCTGCTGGCCTTCAGTCAGTGAACGGTGGCCTTCACCGCGGATCGCGCGGTAGTGCACGAACACGTCCACCCCGTCTTCGCGCTGAATGAAGCCGTAGCCCTTGGCGTCGTTGAACCACTTCACGTTGCCGGTTTCACGTGTTGCCATTTGTTCATACCCCTTTTTTATTATTGATCGGGCTCTTCGCAGGAAAGCCTCGGGAACGTCAGCCTGCACATGCTGGCCCAATGAAGGCAGCGGCGACAGAGCGCCGAGTATATGACAGACGTTAAAACTCTCAACAGGAGTTTACTTCCGCGCTTTTTTGCCGATTTTCGATGAATCCGGCACACTATCGGCCGCCCGAGCATTTGCTTGGTTTTATTCACTCACGCAGAAGCCGTATGACCCGTTCCCCGTTCCGCCGTCTTGTGTTTGGCACCCTGCGCCGACTGCTTTACCTCTGGGTTCGCTCGGAGACGATCAACCAGTCGTCGTTCACCCTCAACCTCGACCGCAGTCGTCCGGTGTTCTACGTCCTGCAAAACCCTTCGCTGACCGACCTTGCCGTGGTCGACACCGAATGCAGCAAGGCTGGACTGCCGCGTCCGGTGCTGCCGGTCTCGGTGGGTAACCTTCTGGAACCGGCCGCGTTCTTCTACCTGACCCCGGACCCGGACTGGCTCGGCCGCCAGGACAAGCGCGGCGCGCCGCCGACCCTGACCCGCCTGGTCAGTGCCCTGAGCCAGAACGCCGCCGAAGATGCGCAGATCATTCCGGTCAGCGTGTTCTGGGGCCAATCGCCAGACAGCGAAAACAGCCCATGGAAACTGCTGTTCGCCGACAGTTGGGCCGTCACCGGTCGCCTGCGTCGCTTGCTGAGCATCATCGTCCTGGGGCGCAAGACCCGCGTGCAGTTTTCCGCACCGATTCACCTTCGCGAGCTGATCGAGCACAACAAGGGCCACGAGCGCACAGTGCGCATGGCCCAGCGCATCCTGCGGGTGCACTTCCGCAATCTGAAGGCTGCAGTAATCGGTCCGGACATTTCCCACCGGCGCAATCTGGTCAAAGGTCTGCTCAACCAGCCGATGGTCAAGCAAGCGATCCTCGACGAAGCCGAACGCGAGAACATTTCACCGGAGAAAGCCAAGGCCCAGGCTTTGCGCTATGGCAACGAAATCGCCTCGGACTACACCTACACGGCGATCCGTTTTATGGAAGTGGTGCTGAGCTGGTTCTGGAACAAGATCTACGACGGCATCAAGGTCAACCACATCGAAGGCGTGCAGAAGGTCGCCCAGGGTCACGAAGTGATCTACGTGCCGTGCCACCGCAGCCACATCGACTACCTGCTGCTGTCCTATCTGCTGTTCCGCAACGGCCTGACCCCGCCGCACATCGCCGCCGGGATCAACCTGAACATGCCGGTGATCGGCAGCCTGCTGCGTCGCGGCGGCGCGTTCTTCATGCGCCGCACGTTCAAGGGCAATCCGCTGTACACCTCAGTGTTCAACGAATACCTGCACACCCTGTTCACCAAAGGCTTCCCTGTCGAATACTTCGTCGAGGGCGGCCGTTCGCGCACCGGGCGCATGCTGCAACCGAAAACCGGGATGCTGGCGATCACCCTGCGCAGCTTCCTGCGTTCGTCGCGGATGCCCATCGTGTTCGTGCCGGTGTACATCGGCTACGAGCGCGTACTGGAAGGGCGAACCTATCTTGGCGAGTTGCGCGGCGCGGCCAAGAAGAAAGAGTCGATCTTCGATATTTTCAAAGTCATCGGCGCGCTCAAGCAGCGCTTCGGTCAGGTGGCGGTGAACTTCGGCGAGCCGATCAAACTGGCGGAATTCCTCGACAGCGAACAGCCTGACTGGCGCCAACAGGAACTCGGCCCGCAGTTCAAACCGGCCTGGCTCAACGAAACCACCAATCGCCTCGGCGAGAAAGTCGCCCAGCACCTGAACGAAGCGGCGGCAATCAACCCGGTCAACCTCGTTGCACTGGCACTGCTGTCCACCAGCCGCCTGGCCCTGGACGACCGCGCCATGGCGCGGGTGCTCGACCTGTATCTGGCGCTGTTGCGCAAAGTCCCGTACTCACCGCACACCACCTTGCCGGAAGGTGACGGCCGCGCGTTGATCGAACATGTGAAGGACATGGATCTGCTGTCCGAGCAGAGCGATGCCTTGGGCAAGATTCTCTATCTGGACGAACAGAACGCCGTCCTGATGACCTACTACCGCAACAACGTTTTGCACATCTTCGCGTTACCTGCGCTGCTGGCGAGTTTCTTCCAGAGCGCGTCGCGCATGAGTCGCGAACAGATCCTGCGCTACACCCGCGCGCTGTACCCGTACCTGCAAGCCGAGCTGTTCATTCGCTGGTCGCTGAATGAATTGGATGCGGTGATCGATCAATGGCTAGAAGCCTTCGTCGAACAAGGCCTGCTGCGCTTCGAAAACAACGTGTACCTGCGTCCGGCACCAAGCTCGCGGCATTTCGTGTTGCTGACGCTGCTGTCGAAGAGCATCGCCCAGACTCTGCAGCGCTTCTACATGACGGTTTCCTTGCTGCTCAACAGCGGCCAGAACAGCATCAGCGCCGAAGAACTGGAAGACCTGTGCACGGTGATGGCCCAGCGCCTGTCGATCCTCCACGGCCTCAACGCCCCGGAATTCTTCGACAAGAGCCTGTTCCGCCACTTCATCCAGACCCTGCTCGACCTCGACGTGCTCAAGCGTGATGAAGCGGGCAAGTTGAGCTACCACGAACTGCTCGGCGAACTGGCCGAAGGCGCAGCCAAACGGGTGTTGCCGGCGGATATTCGTCTGTCGATCCGTCAGGTGGCGGTGCATCGCAGTGAAGATGCGGCGGAATTGGTAACGCCGATCTGATTTCATTCGGATCACTGCACGTCGTTTTATGGCTGAAGCAAGGATGCTTCTGACTCATACCACTCCCCCTTCGTCCCGAATCGCAGGATTTTCCCTACATAGAAATCGTGGTATCGACCCTATGCTGGGCGCTCGCCAATTCCGGCGATTCATTGATAAGGAAATCAATATGAGCAACGAACCCGTCAGGACCATCAGTGGCAAAGTGCATTACCTTGAAAGGATTGCGCTGGCGCCAAACTCTAAACTTTACGTCAGTTTGCAGGATGTCTCTGTATCCGACGTACCCGGAAAATTACTCGACCAGCAAGTTATCCCTGATGCAGGAACGGCAGGATTGAACTTTACCCTGACGTATCGTGTAGCTGATGTCGTGCCTGGTCACCGGTATGCAATCAGTGCCCAAATCAAACACGACGATAAGCTGATTTTTGTTACCACCCAACATCACCCGGTAATACTGGACGCTGCCTACCTGGCACCTCAGGAAGTACTGGTCCATGCCTACGACGAACGCCCACGCGGTACCCGTAATCCGGATCGCCCATAAGCACGACGAGTCGCCGGGCGATATTGCCGGGAAAACCCGCTAGATTATCGTTGGCGCCTGTCTACTTCGGGCGCCAATGACAAGGATCCTCCTCATGAAAAAAATCTCTCTGCTTGGACTTACCGTTTTGCTCGGCGCGTGCCAATCCATGCAACCTGCTCCGAAAGCCAGCCTCGATGGCGAAGTCTTCTATCTGCAACGCAGCGCCTTGCCACCGAGCGCGGTGTTGAGCGTCAGCCTGCAGGACATTTCCCTGGCCGACGCTCCGGCGGTGGTCCTCGACGAACAGAAAGGTCAGGTCAAAGGACAGGTGCCGCTGCCGTTTCATCTGAGTTACGATCCGGCGCAGGTTAAACCTGGGCATCGCTACTCGGTCAGCGCGCGCATCGAAGTCGACGGTAAGCTGATGTTCATCACCACCGAAAACCATGCCGTGCAGCTAGATGGCAAAGACCCGCAACCGCTGAAAATACGCGTCGACGCCGTCCGCTAACTCTCTTTTTGTACAAGGAAGCCACCATGTTCCGCCCTACCCTTCGCTTCGCCGGCCTGTGCGCAGGTTTGATGATCAGTGCCAGCGCGATGGCGCTGTCCCTCAGCGACCTGTCGCAGAAAGACGCCACCGGCGGACTCAAGGATGCCCTGACCCAAGGCGCGCAACTGGCCGTGAAACAGCTCGGCACTCCGGGTGGCTTCAGCAACAATCCCGACGTAAAAATCGAACTGCCGGGCAAACTGGGCAAGGTCGCCAGCAAAATGAAACAGTTCGGCATGGGCGATCAGGTCGATCAACTGGAAACCAGCATGAACAAAGCGGCGGAAACCGCCGTGACCCAGGCCCAGCCGATCCTCGTGGATGCAGTGAAGAAAATGTCCGTGGAAGACGCCAAGGGCATCCTCAGCGGTGGCAACGACTCGGCCACCCAATACCTGAGCAAAACCAGCCGCGAACAAATCCGCGCCAAATTCCTGCCAATCGTCAAGCAAGCCACCGACAAGGTCGGCCTGGCCCAGCAATACAACTCATTCGCCGGCCAAGCCGCGACCATGGGCGTGATCGACACCAAGAATGCCAACATCGAAAGCTACGTCACCGAACAGGCCCTGAACGGTCTGTTCGAAATGATCGGCAAACAGGAAGAAACCATCCGCCAGAACCCGGCGGCTGCGGCGACAAGTTTGGCGAAGAAGGTGTTTGGTACGCTCTAATCGCAGCACCAAAACTGTAGGAGTGAGCCTGCTCGCGATTGCGGTGTGTCAGTCAACGTTCAAGTCGACTGACATGGCCTCATCGCCAGCAGGCTGGCTCCCACAATGGCTCAAGACACGGAAACCGACCGCAAAAAGTACACCCACTCCCTCCCCATCCTGCGTTTCTCAAACAACTTCAACTCAGCCAGCCCATTCAACGTGGCCGATGCCGTGTTGTAGGAGCAACCCAGATTCTCCTTCACATTGCCCGCCGTAAACTCCTTGGCCATTCCGCTCTTGGCCACTTGGAACAATGCCCGCTGTTTCTCGGTGAGTTGCTCGAGAAAACCGCTCTCCTGCAACCAGCAATCGAACTGCTGCACATCGATCAGACTTTTGCGAAACACCTCGGTAAAACTGCCTACAGCTCGCAACACCACTGAACACTGGAAGTCGATGAAATACGTCAGATCCAGGTCGTCCGCCTCGGTATCCAGATACGAGCGCCCGTACTTCACCGGCGCATTGCGCAACAAAACACTGATCGCGATGTAGCGGAACGCCGAATAGTCATTCTTGAACATGAACCAGTAGAACAACGCCCTTGCGACCCGACCGTTGCCGTCGCGAAAGGGATGCTCGTAACCGAGTGCAAAATGCAGCGCGATGCCTTTGATCAACGGATGAAGGTAATTCGCTTGAAGGGGGTTGTTTTGGGAATGGTTGATCCACTCCACCAACGCCTGCAATCGTGACGCGAGACCTGCTGCCAGTGGCGGCGTATGAACGGTGTTGCCCTCGCCATCCTGCACCACGACGTCATCGTTGCTTCTGAAGGCTCCCGGCGAGTACCGCGGATCATCGATACCCTCGACACCCACGCGGTGCATCGCCGCGATCAATTCAACGCTCAGCGACTCGTAACGCTGCTCCCAGGCAAAGTTCATCATCTTGAAGTTACCGATGACCATTCGCTCATCCGGCGTGCGCGGCAACCGATGACGCTTGAGCATGTCCTTCGCTACCCGAGTCGTGGTAGCCGCACCTTCGAGCTGGCTGCTGCTGATGGCTTCGTCTTCGATCAGGTCATTGAGCAGATAAGTGAAATGCGCACGCTCGCCGATCTGGCCGGTCATGTACTCCAACACTGCGGTTGTCGTTTGCCGGTCCACCGCGGAGATGGCTTTTTGCGCCAACGGCGTCATCACGAATTGCAGCCACCGGGAAGGTTCACCCAAGGACATAAGGCGCGAATATTGTGCAGCCCGGGCTTTCTTGACCAAGGCCCAGCACAGATTCGAATCCAGCCCCGGCGCCCAGCGATAGCGCAATGCATCGAATGGCAGGTAACGCCCTCGATCATCCAGAGGCTTGAGCAACGCGAGGTAGTCGCAAAGGCGCTCCTTGTGCGGTGATTGACCAAGCCGATCGAACACCGGATCAGACCTTCCCCTCAACCTGGGCGGATTTTTCATGGGTGATGACTCAAACGCTCGTAAACCGGACTCTCGAGTACAACACCTGGACCTTTGAGCCTCAATATCAGACGAGTCTGAGATCTGTGTAGGAACGATGTTTGCCCGCCGACCTGTACGGACTCAGCGGGCTTTTTGTTGTGCTAGTGCTGTGGGTCGAGTTGGTCCAGCACGCCGTTCACCGATAATTGCGCCAGGACAATCATCTGCTGAATACCCAACACCAGATTGCAGGTTGGACCGGTCAGGGTGGATGACAACTCTGTGGCCATCACATTGGCCGAGGCGAGGGTTTCGTAGGCGTGGACGAGTAGGGTTTCGGAGTTGATGCCGGGGCGGATGGTGAAGATTGGGCAGGGACGGTGTGAAACTCTCGTTGGTTTTTCCGATTCCGTGGCGGAAGAATTTGGAGTGTCGTTGATCATTGCGAAGCTCCCATAGCAGGCACCTAACAAACTATTGGCGGGCTTGCAGTCCCGGTCGCTGAATTGGCAGCGACGGTCAAAGGCTAGAGATCGCGCTTCCGACGGACAACCTGAAAATCTTGTGGGAAAGGTCTGAATGTTTGATTGAGTGATAAACAGTGTTGGCTGTCAGGCCGCCATCGCTGGCAAGCCAGCTCCCACAGGGGACGGGATATATCTGGCAGAGACTGGTCGTCTGTCTGGCCGCCATCGCCAGCAGGCTGGCTCCCACAGAAAAAGCAAAATCAGTTCGGCGTACACCCACGCTCTTCACCACTCAACAGGCCGAGCGTTAGCTCGCCTGCCGCTTTTGATCCACCCGCCCCATCGGCAGGCTGAGTGGAGGCGTTTATCCGGGGGTTAGGCGCGTAGCGCCGTGCGGCGAAGCCGCACACATCGAGAGGAGGTCGTCGCGAAGCAGACCGGAGGCGATGCCCCCGGATGAATGCCGGAGCGAAGGAACTCCGAGCCTTAGCGAGGAGCCGTACGTAAGGGGCGAGACCTTTGCTTCCTTTGGGCTGGGCCGGCACTCCGGCGTTTGCCAAAGGGAGTCGCCGTAAGGGCGAAACCATAACTGGCCGTTACCGAAGAAACGGATATGTACCCGATCAAACAGTCTCTTTCCGAACCCGAAACCACGCAGCATAAAGAGCCGGCAAAAACAGCAGCGTCAACGCCGTAGCCACAATCAACCCCCCCATGATCGCCACCGCCATCGGCCCGAAAAACACACTGCGCGACAACGGAATCATCGCCAACACCGCCGCCAGCGCCGTCAACACAATCGGCCGGAACCGCCGCACTGTCGCCTCGATAATCGCCTGCCAAGGCTTCAACCCTGCCGCGATATCCTGCTCGATCTGATCCACCAGAATCACCGAGTTACGCATGATCATCCCCGACAAGGCGATGGTCCCGAGCATGGCGACAAAACCAAATGGCTGACGGAACACCATCAGAAACAGCGTCACCCCGATCAACCCCAGCGGCGCCGTCAGAAACACCATGGCCGTGCGTGAGAAACTGCGCAGTTGCAGCATCAGCAACGTCAGCACCACGACGATGAACATCGGCACGCCGGCGTTGACCGATTTCTGCCCGCGCTCCGAATCTTCCACCGTGCCACCAACATCCAACAAATACCCGTCCGGCAATTCAGCACGAATCGGATCGAGGGTCGGCATGATCTGCTTCACCAACGTCGCCGGTTGTTCCTTGCCATAAATGTCCGCACGAACAGTCACGTTGGGCAGGCGATTGCGGTGCCAGATCACGCCTTCTTCGAAGCCGTATTCCAGGGTAGCGATCTGCGACAGGGCCACGCTGCGACCGTTGTCGGTCGGCACCGCCAGGCTTGGCAGCAACGACAGCTCGGTACGCTCATGCGCGGTGCCGCGTAGCAGGATCTCGATCAACTCGTTGTCTTCGCGATACTGGCTGACACTGGAACCGGTCAGGGAGCTCTGCAAGAACTTCGACAGGTTCGCCGTGCTCACGCCAAGTGCCCGGGCACGGTCCTGATCGATGTTCAGGTACACGACTTTGCTCGGCTCTTCCCAGTCCAGGTGAACATTGGCCACGTGCGGATTTTCGCGAACCTTGGCCGCGACTTTGCGGGCCAGTGCGCGGACTTCCTCGATGTGTTCACCGGTGACGCGGAACTGCACTGGATAACCAACCGGCGGGCCGTTCTCCAGACGAGTGACCCGCGAGCGCAGGGCCGGGAATTGTTCGTTGAGAGTCGCGATCAACCAGGTGCGCAGGCTTTCACGCTCTTCGATGGTTTTCGCCAACACGACAAACTGGGCGAAGCTCGCCGCAGGTAATTGCTGATCCAGTGGCAGGTAAAAACGCGGCGAACCCGTGCCGACGTAGGCCACGTAGTTGTCGATCCCGGCCTTGTCCTTGAGCAGCGCTTCGAGGCGTTTGACCTCATCGGCGGTGTTGCTCAGGGACGCGCCTTCGGCCAGTTTCAGGTCGACCATCAGTTCCAGCCGGCCCGATGCCGGGAAGAATTGCTGCGGCACGAAGCGGAACAGCACGATGGAGGCAATGAACAACACCACCGTCGCCAGGATCACGGTTTTGCGCCAATGCACGCACCACTCCACCAGTCGTCTGACGCGCTGATAGAACGGTGTACCGTAAGGATCAGGTTGCCCTGTGCCATGTTTGGCCGCATGAATTTTCGCCAGGTCCGGCAGGAGTTTTTCACCGAGGAACGGCACAAAAACCACGGCCACCACCCACGATGCCAACAGCGCGATGGTGACCACCTCGAAGATTGAGCGGGTGTATTCGCCAGTGCCGGATTGCGCGGTGGCGATCGGCAGGAACCCGGCAGCAGTGATCAGCGTGCCGGTGAGCATCGGGAACGCAGTGCTGGTCCAGGCATAGCTCGCGGCTTTGATCCGGTCGAAGCCCTGCTCCATTTTGATCGCCATCATTTCCACGGCGATGATCGCGTCGTCCACCAGCAAGCCCAGCGCCAACACCAGTGCGCCAAGGGAAATCTTGTGCAGGCCGATGCCGAGGTAATACATGCAGGCGAACGTCATCGCCAACACCAACGGAATCGCCAGGGCGACCACCATGCCGGTGCGCACGCCGAGGGAGAAGAAGCTCACCAGCAACACAATCGCCAATGCTTCCACCAGCACCTGAACGAACTCGCCAACACCGGTTTTCACCGCCGCGGGCTGATCGGAAACCTTGCGCAGTTGCATGCCGGCCGGAAGGTTTTTCTGGATGCGGGCGAATTCGACTTCCAGCGCTTTGCCCAGCACCAGGATGTCGCCACCATCCTTCATGGCCACGGCCAGACCGATCGCATCCTCCGCCATGAAGCGCATACGCGGTGCCGGTGGATCGTTGAAGCCACGTCGTACGTTGGCTACATCGGAAATGCGGAACGTGCGATCGCCGACGCGAATCGGGAAGTTCTTGATCTCATCGACCGTCTGAAAATTCCCCGAGACCCGTAGCTGCAATCGCTCGCTGGTGGTTTCGAAGAAGCCGGCGGTGGACACCGCATTCTGTTCTTCAAGCGCCTGTTGCACCGCCGCCAACGGCAAGCCCAGGGTGCCGAGTTTGACGTTGGAGAGTTCGATCCAGATCTTTTCGTCCTGCAAGCCGAGCAGATCGACCTTGCCCACGTCCTTGACCCGTTGCAGCTGGATCTGGATGCGGTCGGCGTAATCCTTGAGCACGGCGTAGTCGAAGCCGTCGCCGGTCAATGCGTAGATGTTGCCGAAGGTGGTGCCGAATTCATCGTTGAAGAACGGCCCCTGAATCCCCGGCGGCAAGGTATGGCGGATGTCGCTGACCTTCTTGCGCACCTGATACCAAAGCTCCGGGATGTCCACCGAGTGCATGGAATCGCGGGCAATGAACGTCACCTGGGACTCGCCCGGGCGGGAGAACGAGACGATGCGCTCGTACTCGCCGGTTTCCATCAGCTTCTTTTCAATACGCTCGGTGACTTGGCGCGAGACTTCCTGCGCCGTGGCGCCCGGCCAGTTGGTGCGGATCACCATGGCTTTGAACGTGAACGGCGGGTCTTCGCTTTGGCCGAGTTTGGTGTAGGAAAGTGCCCCAACGATGGCCAGCAAGAGCATCAGGAACAGTACGATCTGGCGATTGCGCAGCGCCCAGGCGGAAAGATTGAAACCCATCGGGGATTACTCCTTGTCCGCCAGATTGACCACGCGGTTGGAGCGATCCACCGGGCGCACTTGTTGCCCGTCGAGAAGCACATGCACGCCGGCGGCCACCACCCAGTCGCTGGCGTTGAGGCCTTCGAGCACCGGGACGGTTTTCTCGCCGAAGGCACCGACCCGCACCGGGGTCTTCTTCAAGGTGTTGTTGGCGCTGACCACCCAGACGTAGGTCACGCCGCCCTCTGCGGTCAGTGCGGAAAGCGGAACCGACAACGGGATGACTTCGGCAGTCTGTACAAACACCCGGGCGCTCTGCCCCAGTTCGGCCGGGACTTTGCCGGCGTTGAACGCGATGCGCGCGGCAAAAGTACGGGACTTCGGATCGGCGGCTGGCGACAGTTCGCGGATGTGCCCGGCGAAGCGCTGATCCGGTTGAGTCCACAGTTCCACAGACACCGGCTGACCAACCTTGAAGCGACCAAAGCTCTGCTCCGGCAGGCTGATCAACACTTCACGCTCGCCATCGGTGGCGAGCGTGAACACGGTTTGCCCCGCGGCCACCACTTGCCCGACTTCCACCGCGCGCTTGGCCACCACGCCGTCCTGCGGTGCACGCAGCACCGCGTAACTGGCCTGATTGGTCGAGACGTTGAATTCGGCTTTGATTTGTTTGAGACGCGCTTCACCGGAACGGTAAAGGTTTTCGTGATTGTCGTACTGCGAGCGGCTGACCAGTTGACGCTCCATCAGCGTTTTGTAGCGATCACGCTCGGCGCGCACCATGTTCAGATTGGCCTCGGCGGCGGCGACCTGAGCGCGGGTGGCTTCCAGTTGCAGGCGCACGTCCTGGGGATCGAGCTCGGCCAGCGGTTGGTCGGCCTTGACTCGCTGCCCTTCGTCGACCAGTCGTCGGCTGACTTTGCCGCCGATGCGGAACGCCAGGTCCGGTTCAAAGCGGGCACGGACTTCACCAGGATAGCTTTCGGTCGCCTGCGCCGAAGGCTCTGGCTGAACCACCATGGCCGGGCGAACGCTGACTTGCGGCGCCTCTTCGTGACCACACGCAGTCAATAAAAACGCCAGGCTGACTGGCAATGCGAGGGGCAAGGCATAGCGGAACATGGTGAAGGACCTTTCGCTAATGGTGCTTGGAATAATTATACTGGCGAGTATGTTATTAATAGCAAACTCACCAGTCCAGTAATAAAAGCGAATATGCCGAACAATCTTTCAGCACCCAATGGCCCAGGCAGACCCAAGGATTTGGTCAAGCGCCAGGCCATTCTCGACGCGGCGAAAACGCTGTTTCTGAGTAAGGGTTATGCCAATACCAGCATGGATGCCGTCGCAGCCGAGGCCGGTGTGTCAAAGCTGACGGTCTACAGCCATTTCAACGACAAGGAGACGCTGTTCTCCGCTGCCGTGGTGGCAAAGTGCGAAGAGCAATTGCCGCCGCTGTTTTTCGAACTGCCGGAAGGCGTCGCGGTGGAAACCGTGCTGCTGAATATCGCGCGCGGTTTTCACCATTTGATCAACAGTGACGAATCGCTGAACCTGCACCGTTTGATCATGGCACTGGGCAGTCAGGACCCGAACCTCTCACTGATCTTCTTCGAGGCCGGGCCTCAGCGCATGCTGGACGGTATGGAACGCTTGCTGAGCAAGGTCAACGAAAGCGGCCTGCTGAGCATCGATAAACCGCGCAATGCAGCGGAACACTTCTTCTGCCTGCTCAAGGGCGCGGCGAATTTCCGGCTGCTGTTTGGATGTGGCGAGCCGTTGGATGACGAGGCCGCCGAGAGTCATGTGCTGGAAGTGGTGGAGTTGTTTATGCGGGCTTATCGGCCTGAGTGAGCCTGATGGGCTTGTTGTGTCTGAACAGGCGCTATCGCTGGCAAGCCAGCTCCCACAGGGTCCGGGGTGATCTCATTTCTTGAGCCCAACACAAAACCTGTGGGAGCGGGCTTGCCCGCGATGGGGGCAACTCGGTCTTAAGGCTTCAGCGCTTTCTTCGGGTAAATGTCATACCGACTGGATTTGCCATCCAGCGCATGGCTCGGCTTCGGCCCTTCTATACACGGCGCCTTGCGCGGGCGCTTGACCACCACCCGGTGGCTGGCCAGCGCCAACGCGGCTTCAAGCAATGCCGGCGCATCCGGATCATCCCCCACCAACGGCCGGAACAGACGCATTTCCTTCTTCACCAGCGCCGTTTTCTCACGGTGCGGAAACATCGGGTCGAGATAGATCACCTGCGGCGGCTCCCCCTCCCAATTGCGCATCACCTCGATCGAATTGCCCTTGAGCAAGCGCATGCGCGCCACGATGGGGGCCACGTCGAAATCCTCCGCGCCACGGGCCAGGCCATCCTCCAGCAAAGCGCCAATCAGCGGCTGACGCTCGATCAGGCTCATCTCGCAACCCAGGCTCGCCAGGACGAACGCATCCTTGCCCAACCCCGCCGTAGCGTCCAGCACACGCGGGCGCACGCCCTGGGCGACGCCAACGGCCTTGGCGATCATCTGCCCGCTGCCACCGCCGTACAACCGTCGATGCGCCGCGCCACCTTCGACGAAGTCCACCCGCACCGGCCCCGGTGCGTCCGGTCCCAACTGTTGCAGCTGCAAACCCTGGTCACCCACCTGCAACGCAAACTCGCCGTCAGCCACCTGCAGCGGCAGGCCCAGGCGCTCGGCCCATTGCTCGGCCTGTGGCTGAAAGTTCGTGCTCAGGGCCTCGACATGGATGCGGCAGGCCGCGGGTTGATCAATCATCAGAAAACACGCTCAAAAAATTAATGATCGGCAAAAACTGCCGATAACAAAACTATCGAGCATTTTGCCAGAGCTGAGCGTCGACCGAGAGAAATGTCAGACATTCAACCCACATTCACAGGTTTTATCTCGCCCTACGGCGACTACAACCTGCGAAACACCCAGGCACTGAGCGGCGTCAGCCACATCTGGCAGGATTTCTTTGCCCGAGCGCTGGCCGAACAGTCGGGTGAAGTGCTGCCTCAATCGCTGAACTTTCCACCGGTCGATCTCGAAAGCCCGGTTGAACCCACCGTAGGCAGCGACCTGCTGGCGCACATCGTTTCCCAGCGCGAATGCGACGTGAAAGACAACGAAATCCGCCCGCCCGAGCCGCTGTTCCTGCCGATTGCCGAATTCGAAATGGACCTGGCCGACAAGCCTTTCCCACCGTTCCCGGCAGAAGAAATCGTTGCGCAGCAACAACAGCAGAACTTCGAAAGCGGCTGGGTCCGTCCGATCGTGTTGACCGCCGGTCAACCGCTGCCAGAGGCCGGCCCGGCACCGCAACCGCGCCCGCTGCACCTGCCGATCGCCGAGTTCGAACTCGACTTGCTCGATAAGCCGTTCCCGCCGTTCTCGCCGGAAGAATTGGTGGCGCAACAGAAACAACTCGATTTCGATAACGGCTGGGCACGCCCAATCATCCTGCAGAACCTGCGCCTCGCCGCATAAGTCTCAACGACTTCCTCAGCGACACACCCACCACGGCCCGACATCCAGATGAAAGTGATTGCGATGGGCGGCGTTGTAATCCGGGCTCAACACCGCACTGAACAAACCGCAGGCGCCATCGCGAACCAGCCTCAGAAACTGCGCGTCCTGATTACCCTTGGGCCAATCCTTGAGCACACTGATGGTTCGACCGTCAGCCAGCCGAAAACCGGCGATATCCAGCGCATTGGCCGACGCGTGCTGACTGAGTCGGCCATTCTCGCGGCCGTAGACATTGCGGCAGGCAAAACTGCCGAGGTGGTCGACCCGCGCCACCGCTTGCCCGTAAACCAACTGCGCCGCCGGTTGCAGGGCATGATGCTCGAACAGCGCAAACGATACGGCCAGACGGCAACTGGCGAGAAAGCTGCCGCTCAACGCCACATCTCCGCCCTGCACACGCAGGGCATCGGTCAGCGGGCATTTGGCGTCGGGGCTGTTGGCCTGCGGGGTCACGCGCAAACCGGAGCTGCCCAACGCCTGCTCACACAGTTTTGGATCATCGCGCAGGCGCATCAGTTTGTAGCGGGTCAGCAGGTTCGGCGTGGCCTTCACGTCCAGCGGTGCCCAAGGGTTCCACTGCGGCGGCACTTGCAGCCAACCGCGCCAGGCGCTCACACCCGTCGCAGCGATGATCAACAGCACCAGCAACAGCCACCAGCGGAACCGCATCGTCAGCCTTTGAACAATTGATTGGCCTGGGCGTACGGCATCGAGCGCGAGGTGAAGCCGAATGTGCCGGACGTTTTGATCTCTTCGGCGGCGCGGTAGAACTCGCCCAACGCCGCCAAGGCCAGCGCCGAACCGACACTGATGCGCTTGACGCCCATTTCGCTCAACTCCTGCACGGTCAGCTTCAAGCCGCCGGACATCAACACATTGACCGGCTTCGGCGCCACGGCGCGGACCACCGCCAATACGTCTTCAGCGCTGCGCAAGCCTGGCGCATACAACACGTCGGCCCCGGCTTCGGCGAAAGCCTGCAAGCGGCGAATCGTATCGTCGAGATCCGGATTGCCATGCAGGAAATTCTCGGCCCGCGCCGTCAGCGTGAAAGGGAACGGCAAGCTGCGAGCGGCAGCGACGGCAGCTTCGATGCGCGTCACGGCGTGTTCGAAGCAATAGATCGGAGCGCCCTCACGACCCGTCGCGTCTTCGATGGAACCACCGACGGCGCCCGCCTCTGCTGCGCGCAAAATGCTTTTGGCGCAATCGGCGGGGTTGTCGGCAAAACCGTTTTCAAGGTCCACTGCCACCGGCAGATCTGTCGCGGCGACAATCGCCCGGACGTTTGCCAGCGTGTCGTCCAAGGTCAGCCCGCCATCGGGACGTGCCTGGGAAAAGGCATATCCGGCACTCGTGGTTGCCAGCGCCTCGAAGCCCAGGCTGGCGAGCATTTTTGCCGAGCCGGCGTCCCACGGATTGGGAATCACAAAAGCGCCGCTACGTTCGTGCAGGGCTTTGAAGGCTTGGGCTCGAAGGGTTTGCGCATCCATTGGCAGGCTCCTGAAAAGGCGAACGAGTCCGCCTTCAGAGTAAGCCAAGTTGCTCGGCGGCGGGTTCTCTGTATAGCTCAGGCAGCGCCGGCAAGCCAGGCAAACGCAGCATCAATCGGCTGTGAAAACGTTGCGCCAGTTTCGCCGCCAGCAGGTTATCGGCGGTGTGCAGGAAGATATACGGCGTGCGGCCCTCTTCGATCCAGACCGCAATTTTCTCCACCCACGGCAGCAGAAACGGGTCATTGGCCTCAAGCTGTGGATGGCCGATGAAACGCACCTGCGGGAATTGAGTGAATGCGGCCGGACGCGGAGGAACTCGGGGTTTCTTCGATAGGGCGTGGAGTACCGAGGGATCGGTCGAGGTGCAGCTGAACAGCGCGCGCGGGTCGAGACAGATGCGCTCAACGCCACGGTCCAGCAACAGGCGATTGAGCATTCGCTCGCTGTCACCCTTGGCGAAGAAATCGTCATGCCGCACTTCCACCGCCAATGGCCGCTCCAGTGCATCGATGAATGCGGCGAGTTCAGGCAAGCGTTGTGGCGTGAAGCTTTTCGACAGCTGCAACCACAGCGGCGAGACCCGTCCACCCAGAGGGCTGAGCAACCGAGTGAAGGTTTCGGCGGCCGTCAGCTGTTCGCGCAGGTCGCCGCCGTGGCTGATGTCGCCGGGGAATTTGGCGGTGAAGCGAAAATGCTCGGGCATGGTTTCCGCCCAGCGCTGCACGGTGCTGGCAGCCGGGCTCGCGTAGAAAGTCGTGTTGCCTTCTACGGCGTTGAATACTTGGGAATAGAGATTTAGAAAATCAGCGGGTTTGGCGTCCGGCGGATACAGATAATCGCGCCAGGCGTTTTCACTCCAGGACGGGCAGCCGAGGTAGTAAGGCAGCAACATCAGATGTACAGGTCGAGACCCAGCACTTCCGCATCCCAATCGACGAAACCGGCGGTGCTGAGGTAGCTGGCCAGGGCCATCGCCACGCTTTTGCTCATCGCGCGGTGGTAGAGCATGTCTTGCTGACGGGCAGGGAGATTGCTGATTTTTTGCGCGGCAGCTTTGGCGGCACGGGCGGCCAGTTGCTCTTCGGACGGAAATTCCGCATCGCCGTCGATATCGACGGACTCGTCTTCCACCACAGGGCCTTTGCGAGGCTTGCGCTTGATGGGGTAGGACTGAGAGGAAATGCCGTCTATACGCATAAGTGCATGCTCGGTATCAGTGATGGCAGTTTAGTGGCGCATAACCCACTTCGCAAACCGCCGAGTGATAACTAGAACACATAAAAGACAAAAGGTTTAAAAGCTGGGGTTAGAAATCGACGATTGGTGGTGCCTGTAAAAGATCGCAGCCTTCTGCAGCTCCTACAAAGGAATG